>JBFJYX010000164.1:0-6880 GCA_041622415.1 Pontiella sp. | reverse complement strand
GCCGATCAACCTGGCCGGCAACTGTGCGCTGTCGCTGCCGTGCGGGTTTGCCTCCAACGGCCTGCCGATCGGCCTGCAGATCATCGGCGACGCGTTTCAGGAAGAAACCATTCTCAAAGTCGGTCACGCCTACGAACAGACGACGGACTGGCATAAACAGAAGCCGGAATTATAGAAACCACTAATCCGCACTGATCTTCACTCATCGAAGAGGCTGCGGAATGGTGAATTTAATCAGTGTGAATTAGTGAAAATTAGTGGTTAAAAAAATGGAATACGAAGCAACAATCGGTCTCGAGACCCACATCATGCAGAAGACAGAATCGAAGATGTTCTGCTCCTGCAAATATGAATACGGCGCGGAGCCGAACACCCACGTCTGCCCGGTCTGCCTGGGCTATCCCGGCGCCCTGCCGGTGATGAACGAAAAGGCGATTGAGCTGATCTGCAAAGCGGGACTGCTGCTGGACTGTGAAATCAATCCCTACAGCAAGTGGGACCGCAAAAACTATTTTTATCCGGACATGGCCAAGAACTACCAGATCACACAGGCCGACGAGCCGATCTGCCTGGGCGGTGAAGTGACGGTTGAGGTGGACGGCGAAATGAAAACCTTCACCCTCGAGCGGATTCACCAGGAAGAAAACGCGGCGAAAAATACGCACGTCGCCGGAGCATCGCTGGTGGATTACAACCGCGCCGGAACGGCGCTGATGGAGATTGTTTCCAATCCCTGTATGTCTTCGGCTGAAGATGCACTGGCCTACATGACGGCGGTGAAGCAGATCATGCAGTACGGCGGCATTTCCGACTGCGACCAGGAAAAAGGGCAGATGCGTTCCGACGTGAATGTCTCGGTCAAACCGGTCGGCCAAAAGGAACTGGGCTCCAAGGTTGAAATCAAAAACATGAACTCCTTTGCCTTCATCAAGGATGCCATCGAATACGAAATCGAGCGCCAGATTGCGGTGCTCGAGGCCGGCGGCAAGGTGGACCAGGAGACGCGCGGCTATAACCCCGACCGCGGGGAAACCTTTGTGCAGCGCACGAAGGAAGACGCGCACGACTACCGCTATTTCCCGGAACCGGACCTGATGCCGGTGAAGATCAAAGCGGAGCAGGTGGAGCAGTGGCGCTCCGAGCTGCCGGAGATGCCGGCGCAGCGCCGGGTCCGCTATGTGTCCGATCTGGGCCTGCCGGAATACGATGCCGGCGTGCTGACCGCCGACAAAGCGACGTCCGACTATTTTGAAGCGGTGATGGCGCACACTAAAAATGCCAAGGCGGTTTCCAACTTTATTATGGGTGAAATGCTGCGCCTGCTCTCGGAAACCGGTTCCTCCATCGAAGATTGCCAGGTGACGCCGGAAAAGCTGGCCGAGATTATTGCGCTGATCGATGCCAAGACGATCAATACCGGCGGCGGCAAGCAGATCTTTGAAGCAATCTTCAATGACGGCGGCGAGCCGAAAAAGATTATGGATGAAAAGGGCCTGGCTCAGGTTTCCGACGATTCCGCGCTCGAGGGCTGGGCCGATGAAGCGATTGCCAACAACCCGAAACCGGTCGAGGAATATAAGGCCGGGAACGCGGCTTCCATCAACTTCCTGATGGGGCAGGTGATGAAGGCCAGCCGCGGTAAGGCCAATCCCGGCGCTGTGATGCAGATGCTCAAGCAGAAGCTGGATGGTTGATCCGGCGTAGACGAAGCTTCCAACTTCGTTATCCCTGCGAAGCGTGCACAACGAAGCTGGAAGCGTCGTCTACGTTATAAAAATCCCTTCAATGGGCACTCGGCGCAGTTTGGGTTGCGGGCGGTGCAGTAGTCTTTGCAGGTCCGGACGATGAGGGCGTGGTATTCGTTAAAGAGCCGGACCTCTTCGGGCAGGTGCTGTGTGAACAGTTCGGCGACGTCGTCATATTTCGCTTTATCATCGATCCAGCCGTGGCGCCGACAGATTCTTTTCGTGTAGGCATCGATCACGAAGACCGGTTTTTCGGCGGCGTAGAGGATGATGCTGTCGGCGGTTTCCTTGCCGATGCCTTTCCAGGCGAGCAGTTCCCTGCGCAGTTCAAATGGTTCAAGCGCAAAGAGGGCGTCGAGGGAGCCATTGAAGCGGTTCCGGATATTGGAAACCATTTCCTGAATATAGACCGCTTTCTGGTTAAAAAATCCGGCGGGCCGAATCCATTCAATCAGCCGCTCGCGCGGGGCATTTTCCAGGGTTTGTAAATTCAGTGCATCGTTTTTCCGAAGGTTGGAAAGTGCTTTCTCAACATTGGTCCAGGCGGTGTTCTGCGTAAGAATGGCGCCGATCATCATTTCAAACCGGGATTCCGCGGGCCACCAGTGCTGTTCGCCGTAATGGGCGAGCAGGGTTTCGAACACGTTATGAATCGGGGGTTTCATGGGCCTGTAAAAATGTTTCTTCGTGCTGGCGGGACAGGATGCGCTGCTGCGCCCGGAATACATCAAACAGGCTGATCAGGTAAACGACGGCGACGATCAGCAGCGGCCGGGTAAAGGCGGAAACGGGAATCGGTTCGGGCATATGGTCCGTGAAGGCCATGGAATAGAGCTCGATAATGTTATGCACCGCGATGGCCATCACCCAGAAAAAGCCGACCAGAAAGCCGGCGGAAAAAATCAGCCCGGCGATCCAGCGTTTCTGTACAAATTGTCCAAGGCCCGGAAAGCCGAATGCGGAGAGCCAGATGGGGAGGCGTGTGTGGATCTTCATGCTGTATCTATGCGCCATCCGGCGAAATTTGTCAAAGCAGGCCTGCGGGCAGTGCTGAAGATTGAATTGAAAATCGTAAGTTTTCGGGATTTGGTACGGGAGGTGCTTTTAAAGTGCAGGTATCTTCAGGGGGTTCGAAAGCGATTGATGATCATAGCGGTTTCCATAGCACTGATTTTTGCGTTGGCATTTTTGTCGGCGTCGCTCTATGCCAATATTCAGTATCGAAAGACGGCGGCCACGGCGACGGTGCGCTATGAAAAGAGCAGGAACCGGGTGTTGCAGCTGTTTGAAAATTCGCCGGATGCGATTCTGATTGTCGAAAAGGACGGGCGGATCACGGCGGCCAACCTGAATGCGGGGGAGCTGCTCAATACGGACCTGGACCTGCTCCTGAAAAAACACATTTCCGATCTGGTGCCCGATGACCGGCGTGAGGCGCTCGGGAAAAAGATGGGCGAATGGTTTCTGGGCCGGCAGGCCCGCTGGGAGACGGCGGTGCAGAGCGATGAACAGCACCTGATCGATGTTGAGTTTATGCCGTGCCTGCAGCAGGTGGATGAAAAATACCACCTCGAAATCCATGTGCGCGATATCCGCGTGCGCAAGGATGCGGAAAATAAAATCCACGCCGCGCGGCAGATGGCCGAGGATGCCCTCGATATGGCCAACCGCGCCCGGCAGGATGCCGAAATCTCAAGCCGCGAAAAAAGTGAATTTCTGGCGGCCATGAGCCGCGACCTTCGAATTCCGCTCCACAATATTGTCGGGGCGGGGCAGCTTTTGAATGACGGGCAGCCCATCGCCGACCAGCGGGAATACCTGCAGATTATCCAGGGCTCGTCGCAGCATCTGCTCAAAGTATTCAATCATGTGCTCGATATTGCGAAAATCGAGTCGGGGCAGATGGAGACGCTGTCGGAAAACTTCAATGTCCGGGAACTGTGTTTCCTGCTGGAGGACCGGTTCCGGCCGGACGCCGCCCATAAAGGGCTCTACCTCGAATGTACCTGCAAAGACAACGTGCCGAAATACCTGACCGGCGACCCGGTCATGATTGAGCATGTGCTTGAAAACCTGCTGGGCAATGCCTTCAGTTTTACGGAATCCGGTTCCGTGCGTCTGACGGTCGAATGCCGCTCCATCGGGCGCGCCGGCGCATCCATCTATTTTGAAGTGGCCGACACCGGCGTCGGTATTTCCGCTGATAAGCAGCAGCGCATTTTTGAAAAGTTTATCTACTCCGGCGAATTTGCGAAATCGCAGCCCGATGAAGCCGGGCTCGGCCTGGCGATCAGTAAGCGGCAGGTGGAGCTGATGGGGGGGATTCTCGGGGTGAACAGCCAGTCAGGCCAGGGCTCCACGTTTTATTTTAATCTGCTGATGCCGGTGGCGGAGCAGGGCCGGAAGGCTGAACCGCACGAAATCGCCGACCCGTTCCGGCTCTATCGCAAAGGCCTGCGTATTCTGCTGGCGGAAGATAACCGGTTGAACCGGAAGGTGGCGGAGGATCTCCTGACCAAAGCCGGGTGCCGGGTGGATACCGTTGAAAACGGTCGCGACGCCGCGTTGCAGGTCCGTAAAGCGGACTATGATGCGGTGCTGATGGATTGCGAAATGCCGGTGATGGACGGTTTTGCGAGCACTGCAAAAATCCGCAGCATGCCCGCGCCGTACTGCGATCTTCCGGTTATCGCCCTCACGGCCAATGCCATGAAAGATGATATTGAAAAATGCACCGCCGCCGGCATGACGGCCTACCTTTCAAAACCCATCAGCCGCCGTCGCCTGATCGAAGTGCTCAACCTGCATGTGCTGCAGGCCTGAAGTCGGCCGCCGATACAGAAAAACTTGAACTCCCCGCGGTGAACCCTCAGGTTCTTCTGCTTTTGCAGGGGAAGCTTTATGAAACTGTTTTTTATTTCCGATATCCACGGATCACTCTCGAGCCTGAATGCGGCGCTCAAATGCTTTCACGAAGAGCGGGCGGACCAGATTGTGATCCTCGGCGATGCACTCTATCACGGGCCGCGCAACCCGCTGCCCGACGGATATAATCCGGCCGAAACCGCCGGGCTGCTGAATCAGTATAAAGACCGCATCATCGCGGTGCGCGGCAACTGTGACAGCGAGGTGGATCAGATGCTCATCGAATATCCCATGATGGAAACCTACGGCATTGTTCAGCTCGCGGACCGGAAACTTTTCCTGACGCACGGTCATATCTACCATCCCGACGACCATCCGCCGCTGCGGGCCGGCGATATTCTGGCGTTCGGCCACATTCACCTGCCACTGGCAGAAAAACGCGGCGAAATTTTTGTGTTCAATCCCGGATCGATTTCGCTGCCGAAAGAAAACAATCCGCCTTCGTACGGGCTGTTTGACGGCGGAAAGCTGCAGGTTAAAACGTTCGATGGCGAGGTCCTGCGGGAAGTCGCCGTCGGTGAGCAGCCGGCTCGGACGGCGCCTCGCCCTCCAGCCTGATGCAACACGTCGCGACCGGAATGCTAATGCAGGGCCTGCGCGGCCAGGTTGCGGCCGCCGAGGAAAAAGACCCAGACCAGAATGGTGATCCAGTGGATCAGAATGGGGATCCAGAGCGAGCGGCTGGCCAGGTAGGAGATGGCGCAGGTGATGCCCAGGAGGAAGACGATGGCCAGGAAGTGGATGTTGTAGAAAAATTCGCGGGCGCCGGCGTTGATGAGGAGCGCATTGAAAGGGTGCCAGAGCGTAAACAGCAGGGAGCTGAAAAGGATGATCGTCAGCGATGACCGCGAGGCCTTCAGTTCCGTACTGCGCGGAATAAGCAGACCCCTGAAAAAAGCCTCTTCCAGCAGTGAAGGAAAGACCAGCATCGTGAAGGGAAGAAACCAGGCTTCCCGCAGATCAAGCACATCAAATTCAAACAGGCGGCCGTGCTGCCCAATCAAGGCCGCACAGACGGCAAAGACCGCTGCCGCCGCCAGGCAGACGCCAAGACCCCGCCGCGGCCTGGTTTTCAGACCCTGACCAATATTCCTGAGGCCATTAGCCAGGACGGTCTTAAATGAGTGGTTCATCTATTGAATCGTTCAGTCGAACAGAACGTTGAGTTTTCTGCTCGCTGCTCGCAGTCGTTTATCTTTGGTCAGCAGTCTAGTTTTGCCCAGTTTGCAGGACGCAAGAAGATGGATATCGATCAGGCCGACGCCCAGGCCCATCAGCTTATGCTTTTCAATAAAGAACAGCACTTCGTCATCGCTGGCTTTGTCGAGATGGGGCAGGGCATGGAGAAGGGAAATGATTTCCTTGCGGTTTTTCAGGTTCCCGCAGGCCAGTTCGCCGATCACATAGGGATGAATGGCCGCTTCACCGTCATTAAGCAAAGCGGTCAGTTTTTTATTCCCGTCATTCAGGTGATCAATCCATATGGATGTATCGACCAGAACCATCAGGCGGCACTCCGGCTGCGCGGTACCGGCTTGAGATCTTTTTCCGTTCCGCCGAGTGCGGCCAACCGCCGCGCGCTTTCCTGCGCGATCAGTGCTTCCAGTCCTTTGCGAACCAGCGTGGTCTTTTCCTTAATACCCGTCAAACGTGCCGCTTCCGCCATGATCTGATCATCAATGTTTAATGTCGTTTTCATACATATATATATGGGCTTATTGGGTGGGTCTGTCAAGAAGGCCCTAGCTTGCCGAAAAAGGGCGGAAGGAAGAAATGACGAGAAAAGCGTTCTGACCCCTTGGCGCCCAGTGGTCACCGGTTCTTCCGTTGGGAACGAACCCGGTACAGACGCTCAGTGAAGCCGCCTTCCTTTTCGAACTGTTCCGATTGTGAAGCCAATTGTCGGTCGAGCAGGGAGCAGGCTACGGCAATCAGAACCAGTGCGGCGTTGGCGGCCAGTTCCGGATAGGTGGACTTGGTGGACGGTGTAGACGCAGTGGACGGTCCGCTTTGTCCATGTGGTCCACTCTGTCCATCGTGAACTCCTTTAATCCACTCTGCCACGGCGTCAGCAGTTGTGCAGCGCTGATCAACCAACGCCTGACGCAACGGGTTATCTCTCTCCCAGTGCTTCAGATTCCGTTGACGGAGGAAATCTTCATAGTCCAGTTTAAGTTCCTCGAGGCTGGCGCGGGCCACACTGGTCAGTT
>JBFJYX010000163.1:0-6897 GCA_041622415.1 Pontiella sp. | reverse complement strand
CGGCAAGGAGAATGACCGCAATCCCCGGAATCAGCAGAAGCAGGCCGCCCGCCACGGTCCCGTTTTCAGCCCCCGGCGGCAGCGGCGCCACCTTGCCGGTCGGATTCAGCCGCGCATCCATGATTTTATAGAATGCAAAAAAGAGCAGCAGGCCCAGTGCGGTCACCCATCCCGTGCTGATGCCCAGCGCAAACATCAGCAGCGGAATGACGATGGAGAGCAGCCCGAAGATCAGCTCATCGATGAAGGCGCGGTTTTTCAGATCCAGCTGCTGGCGCAGTACAAAAACCGTAATCAGAAAAAGCACCCAGTTGATGATATTCGACGAGGCGATGTTCCACATGCCCGCATTGAATACCCCGTTGAGCGCACCGGCGGTCAACACCGTGAATTCCGGCACACTGGTGGCATACCCGATCATCTGCCCGCGCACTTTGGAGGTAAACTTCAGGGCGGCGCCGATTCTTCCAATCCCCGGAACGAGTAAAAACCGTACGGAGACCACAATGGCCGCCGCACTTAGAATCAGGATGGTCAAATCAATCAGCATAAACAGGTTTAAAGGCGTACCGAATTCACACGCACCGGGCGAGCCCAAATCCGGCTCTTCGGGCAACCGCTCCGGATTTTTTCTTTTCGTCGCTCTTTCAAAAACGTATAAGTGGTTTGTGTTTTGGGGGTGGTGTTATGAGACTGTTTTGGTGCCTATTATGTATTCTCTGCGTTGCGGTCAGCCCGGCTTCGGCCGGCCCCGAAGAGGCCTTCAGCTTCACGGCAGCGGATGTGGCGGACCGCCTGGTGGTCCTCTCCTGCAGCTCCGGAGATGATCAATGGTTCGGCAGCGGCTTCGTGGCCGCGATGGACGGCAAACAGTATATCTTCACCAACCAGCACGTCATCCTCGGCGCAGACCGCATCGGCTGTAAAACACTGGACGGCACGCCCCTGCGGCCCCGCAGCCTCGAGCTCTCCGATGTCCGCAACCTCGCCCGCCTCGAGGTGGAAGCCGAAAACGCTTTTTCCATCTCTGCCGAGGCCCGGTTCGACGATTCCGTGGCCGTCTTCGGAAACAAGGAAGGCGAAGCGGCCAATCACTACGGCGTCATCAACGGCGTCGGGGCCGACCTCATTGAAACATCGGCGGAGTTTACCGTCGAAAACGGCGGAGCACCGGTGCTCAACACCAACGGCGAAGTCATCGGCATGGCCAGTCATGTGCGGCAGTCCAGCAGCCACATCATGAAAGAAGGCACCAAATTTGAAAACCGCACGCGTCGCTTCTGTCAACGCTTCAACAGCATCGGCTGGCAGGCGGTAAACTGGAAACGCTTCAATTCCGAATTCGGCAAACCCTATCGCGAGAACGAACAGCTCATCGCCAACACCTACGAGATCCTGATCAGCTGGCAGGAGGATCCGTTCGAAACCCTTCAGGTCGACGCCCATGCCAACCGCGGCCTGAGTGACTGGATCGGCACCCACAACGCGGTCATGAACAAATATGATGACAGCTCGAGCCGGCGGAACAAATATTCCGCCTTCACGGAGAGCCTCGAACAACTCTCCGAAATATGCGATTCGCGCGCCCGGCAGCTCCACCTGATGAGCGACCGGCGCGAACTGACCGGTTACCTCCGGAACGAATTCGACATGCAGGCCGCATCGCTTGAATATGCCGTGAAATATATCAAGCGCCGCGGCGATACGATCCACACCGTCAACTAACCGCAGGCCTCTTGATATGACATTAAAAAAACTATCCCGTCTCGCCCTTGCCCTTTCGGTCCTCACCGCCCTGCCGGCTTTTTCAGATGAAGATGAACAGGCGATCAAAGCGCAGTTCGACTACTCCTTTAACGATATCTCCGACAAGATCGTCACGGTATCCTGCAACGGCCCTTCCGGCCGCAGTTCCGGCAGCGGCTTTGTTGCGACGCTTGACGGCCAGACCTATCTCTTCACCAATCAGCATGTCATTCTCGGTGCCGATAAGATCACTTTCAAAACGGCATCCGGCCGTCTGCTCCGCCCCCGCAGCGTGGAGCTGGCCGCCTCCCGCGATATCGTACGCCTGCGCCTCGAAACCACGGAGGGCCTCCCCGTATCGCCGTCCATGGAAAAAGATGAATATGTCGGCGTATTCGGCAACAGCGAAGGCGGCGGCGTCGCCACCGAACTCTACGGAAAAGTCTCAAACTACACGACCGACAAGGTGGAGGTCACCGCCGACTTTGTTTCCGGTAACAGTGGAAGTCCCGTGCTCAACCAGGACAAAGAAGTGATCGGCATTGCCAGTTATGTGAGCTGGAAAACCGACAAAGACGACAACACGGTAACGCGCCGCTTCTGCTACCGCCTCACCGATGAACTCTGGGGCCCGGTCAACTGGAAAAAATACAACGACAAATACGGCAAGCTCTATCGGGAAAATGAAGCGCTCATCGATTCCATCTTCGAAGCCGCCACCACCTGGTTCGGCAATCCCTTCAGCCGCATGTCATTTGAAAACCACAGGGATTCCGGACTGCGCCGCTGGGCCGATGAACACAACAACATGGTCAGCCGCATCGAGCGCACCATGGACAAACGGATCACACAGAAAGAACTCAACAATGTGAACAAACAGATCCGTCGCGATATGCAGGACAGCGCCGAGGACCTCTCCGACGCCTGCCGCAACCGGGCCCGCCAGATGCGGTTCCTGGCGTCCCAGAAAGAGCTCTCCGGTTTCCTGCAGGAAGCCTTCGAGCGTCTCGCCGGCCGCATGGAATACGCCGCCGGCGAAATCGAGGAATACGGCGCCAAGCTGGCCGAGCACAATTACTTCTACTTCAAAACAGAATAGGCTCAGTACCCGAGCAGCTTTTTAAAACGCTGCATGCCTTCCATATCCCGCTCATCCAGCTTGTAGTGGATGGAGTTGTCGAGATAGTCCAGCCAGAACGCCTGTGAGCCGCCCAGCTTTGCCGCATACCGCTCGGCAATCCGTTCCATCGCCAGGAATCCCGCCGCATACGATTTGCGGGCAATTTCGGAAACCTCGTCATAATATTCAAAATCGCGGCGCACCGCCCAGACCGCAAAAACAAACGGCAGTTTGGTCCACTTCTGCCAGGCTTCCGCCAGGTCGATATCCCCGGCCGGTGCCGGCTCGGAACAGAGGGCGCGGTCGCCGATCACCACGGCGGCATCCGGTTTTTCCACAGCCTGGAAATCGACCATCTCCACCTTCTGTTTAAAATAGCGGGTCATCAGCAGCTCCGCCAGCGCATTGGATGTGGCGGACGCCGGATCCCGGGCGATCGTACGGATCTTCCCCATCTTCCGGTTGCACTTCAGCAGCACGCTCTGCACCGGACCATCCGCCGCCACGCCAAGCCCTTTGATCATTTCGAGCTCGGGATGCGCAAAATAATGCGCCACCGGAATCAGGGCCACATCGCACGTGCCGGCTTTAAGATCGCGAACCAGGCACGCCGGATGATCATTGATCACCGTCACCCTCGAATCCACTTCCGTCAGCTTATCCACCAGCGGCGCGGAATTACTGTACGGCGCGCCTGCAAAAATAAAGGAATCTTTCATCTCTACTTCTTACCTGAAAAAATACAAACCGTGCCCATCGTCATGGGTTTATACTGCACCGTGGAAAACCCGGCCGCACTGAACATATCGGTAACCGTATCCGGCCGCGGAAAATCCTCAATCGAATCCATCAGATATTTGTACGCCGAACCGCCGCCGAGGATTTTTCCAATCATGGGAACCAGCGGCCGGTACATTTTATACCCCGCCCGCACCCAGGCCTTATCCGGATAGGTCGCCTCCAGAATCACCAGCATACCGCCGGGCTTCAGCACGCGCCGCATTTCCTCCAGCGCTCTCTGGCGCCGTTCAATGTTCCGGAAACAGAAACCCGAAACGATCCCGTCATAGGTATCGCTCTCCATCGGCAAATCCAGCGCATCAGCCGGAAAAAAGGAGACGGAATCGCCGAGCTTGCGCTTCTGCGCTTTATCTTTGGCAATCGCGAGCATCTGCTCCGACGGATCAATCCCGTCGATCAGAACATTGGCCGACTGATCGATAATCTCAAAAACTAAATCGCCCGTTCCGGTGCCGATATCCAGATACCGCCCGCCCCGGAACGGCTTGAGCAGCTGGACCGTCTTTTTCCGCCAGCCCTTGTCCATGCCCATCGAAATCGCACGGTTGGCCACATCATAATTTTTCGCAATGCGGTCAAACATTTCGCGGTTTTCTTCGGCCGAAATCAGCGTATCTCGCTCGGGAGCATTCATCGGATATCCTCCCAGGTTTTCGGTGCGGCCTGTCCGAACAGGGAGAGCACGTGGTCACAATAGTAACCCAGCATTTCAACCATCGATACCGTGTTCGGATCGCGGTCTTTCGACATATAGTACGGCGGCGACATCGGCATAATCGTTCCGCCGGCTTCCGCCACCCGGGCCGCATTCTGCGTATTGATCAGCGTCCACGGCGCCTCGCGAATACAGAGCACCACTTTGCGCCCCTCTTTCAACTGGCAATGCGCCGCGCGCGTCACCAGCGAGTCCGCAATGCCGGAAGCGACCTTGCCCAGCGTATTGGCCGAACACGGCATGATCACCATGCCGATAGTCGGAACCGACCCCGAGGCAATCGTGGCACTCAGGTCGCCGTCTTTCCAGACCTCGGAAGCCCGCGCTTCAAGTGCTTCAAACGGCCCGGCCTCCTGCTCATACACATAACGGCCCATACGGCTCGCCACCAGCGTCACCGGCCACTGCGACTTTTCAATCAGCAGCTTCGTGGCCAGCGCTCCGGACGCCCCTGTCATGGCAACAACGAGTTTCATTTTTATCCGACTCCTAACAGCACAACCAGCGCGCCGGAAATTCCGGCAATGGCTGAGATGGGGAAAAATCTAACGGGAATCGGAATGCTTGGCAAGTATGCCGCGCCGAATGCGATGAATGCCGCCAGCAGCGCCGCAAACGAGGCGGCCCCGCCCACAGTCATCCACAGCATCACGAGCAGGGCAAACGAAACGATGTGCGTGAACGCCGCCACCAGCTGGGCCCCGCGCGCGCCCAGCGCCGCCGGCACCGAACGCACTCCGTGCGCACGGTCAAATTCGATATCCATCAGCGCATAAATAATGTCGAACCCGCTGATCCAGAAAAATGCAAACAGCGCCAGCAGGATCAGGGAGGGCGGAAAATCAACCGAGTCGGCCACGGCAATATAAGACGCCATCGGCGCCACCGCCAGGCACACGCCGATGCCGTAATGGCACAGCGGCGTAAAGCGTTTGAGCAACGAATAGACCGCTAAAGGAATCAATGGAAAGAGCGACAGCTTCAGCACCAGCGGGCCCAGCAGAAAGCAGGCGGCGAAATAGAACACCAGCCCGGCAGTCGCCACGCCCCAACCCTGCACCATCGAAAGCGTGCCGCTGGCCAACTCGCGGTTTTTTGTGCGCGGATTTTCGGCATCAATATTTTTATCGAAGATGCGGTTCACCGCCATGCCGAAGGTCCGCGCGCCGACCCCGGCCAGCGTGATCAGCAGCAGCGCCTTGATCGACGGCATGCCCCCCGCCCCGATCCACGCGCCCGCAAAAAGCAGCGGCAGACTGAATACGGTGTGCTCCACTTTGGTAAAGGAATGAATCTTCTGCCAGAACGTAGACGGAGCATCCTGCTCCGTGGTCGCACCTTCGCCCTGAAGTCCTTCCAGGCATTGGAAAACGGCATCGGCCACGGTTTCTGAAACCGGCGTGATATGCTTTTGAATATCCTCTTTCCCGTTCACATCGCCGAAATCCGTCACGCCCTTCAGCAGAATACACGGAATCGAATGCTCCTCGCAGACGCGGGCGACCGCATAGCCCTCCATATCCACGAGCTCGCCGTATTTCGACAGCTCCTTTTTGCGCTCCGGCTGAAAGACCGGTTCCTGCACACTCACCAGCCGTTTAAGCCCGAGCCCCACGCCGACGTTCACCGCCGCCTTGAGCTCCTCCATGCTGACCATGGAGACGCGGTAAACCGCGCCGCGTTCCATCCGGTTGTTCAGCGCCCCGCAAACGCCCGCATTAATGATCGTCGTGCAGCCCCGCTCCACCAGTTTTTCGGTGGCTATACGCGCGGCCTCCAGGCCCATCTCCTCCGAGATCTCCACGGTGCACCCATCCGGCACGCCCCGATCCAGAAACGGCTGCGCCTCCATCGGCGTCGCAAAATGAATTCCAATCATTGGACACTCCTCCGCATGGAGGGACGACCTCCGTGTCGTCCTGTGCACCCTTCAGGCCCGGAACCGGTCCCGCCTTCCCTGTTATTCATGCCACTGCAATTCACAAATCTCTCCTTGGTACGGCCACTTAAGAGCCTCTTCCACCAAACCTGCCCGAACAGGATTATTTACAACATAATGCCATTTTTCAGTATAGCTCTCGCCTTTTCGCAACTGCGTATCCCAGAAATCACGCTGCCAGACTTTGCCTGCTTTCTTATCCGGCCACGTTCTGGCTGAGAGCGATTTCCAATAGGTTACCCACGTTTTCAACGGAGGATATTCCAATCCGACCGGGGAACAAAACAGATGAATATGATCCGGCATAATCATATATCGTCCGACCCTCCATTGATCCGCGGTTTTCCATGACTCCAGCAACCGTTCGTGCGCAGCATCATTAGCCAACAGCCTTTTTCGTTTATCCGCACACACGGTTAAAAAAATGATTCTGGACGTATTGAACCCGTCAGCCACATCCTGATGAGCTGGCCGTTTCCGATCATAGAATGTTTTCTGTTCGTCCATACTTGCCGGAACCGACCCATGGTCGTCCTGCTCACCTTATCAGGACGGGACAGAGCCCGTCCCTCCACT
>JBFJYX010000162.1:0-6908 GCA_041622415.1 Pontiella sp. | reverse complement strand
CCTGCCAATCAAGTGTCCCATAGTGGAATGTTGCGGTGTTGTTGGATTCATCAACCTTGTACTGAACGAAAAGCGTACTCTGCTCACCGCCAACAGGAGCGAAGACCCCACGGAATTCAACAACGGGGATTTCATCCGCCCATTTGAATGACCATTCAGCTTTGTTCACGGTCGAATCCAGTACCTCGCCAAGTGTGGCGGCTTCCAACGCTTGGCTTTTAGCAATAGGAATGTATTTCCCTGCATCAGCCGCATTGGCTCCCCGCATACCATCGATAGCCATCCAGCCTAGTCCCAGAGCCAACAGAACAACGGCGCAACCCGTTTTAGGACGTTTCTTGTTTTTCGCTCCACACTTCGGACAGGTTTTTGCGGTCTTCGCAATCTCTTCACTACATGCACCGCATTTGATCATTTTGCTTTTAGCCATTTCCTTTTCCCTTTGGGTTAGTGTTCTCAACTGCCACCCCCCAAAAAGAAAGAGGGGCGATTTCCTGTCACCTCTCAAACGGGCATCGCCAAACGCCCAAGCAGAAGCAACGCAGAAACCGCCCCATAGCGGGGCGTGTCCTACGAGCCGTCTCTGCTTATTCAAAAATTTGGCGATTTTGTTTGAGAAACGAACTGCGTTCACACGCAAATATTAAAATGTCTAAATCAGAATACTGCTTTTCGTAAGACGGGCAAGCTATTCCACATCCTGCCGAACGAAATCCCTGTTACAATGAGGACAACGTATGACCTCCTCTTCTTTTGGCGGTGATAACGGAACCTTCTCAGGCTTCTTTAGATAGTCACGCTTCACCAAACCGACTTGGTTCAGCTTTAGGGTATCAAACATCTCTCCACGGCTGTATTCCTGCAACAGCACCGCATATAATTCATTAAACTGGTTCATTTTGGATTCTCCTTTGAAATATTTACTGCGGTTGGGGGAGAAAACAGGGCTGTTTCGTGGAAATTCGATGCACTTTACTTTCCAGCACCGCCCAAAACCTTAGTAAATACCATTACGGCATTATCAATAGGCTCCCTTAGTCAGAATAACCATGATTCTGGAGAAACTTATGATCGTATAGAACAGCCTATAGAAGCCCTTGTGCCATATTGTGTCCTTAATGCAGGGCAGACGGTTCTAACAGTAGCCAACTGGATATAACTATTCTAATCACCGAATTTTACAATATAGCCTTTTTAATGGGTTTTATTAGGAAAAAGGTGGAGCCAATGATCGGAGTCGAACCGATGACCTATTCATTACGAGTGAATTGCTCTACCAACTGAGCTACATTGGCTTTCGTGTGGAAAGAAAAGAGTGTTTACGAAAAAGCGCGGTTGGGGTCAATCCGCATTTAAAGCTTTTCCATGCATGGCGAAGAGCGGGCGGCGCTGGAGATCCCTGCCACGGCATATCGGATGCACGCGGTTTGCTCGTCGAGACGGAATGAGGAAGGCCCAGGGGCCATCCTAGGTGGATGAAATCGCCGCGAGCCACTGTTCGCTGCCGGGCCCCACCACACATTCGTTGTTCACCCGCATGGCGAGCCGCTTTTTACACTTGGTAACGACGTCGGCAAATTCGCTGGCCGGAATGGAGCCGACCGATTGAACCAGCGCCTGCCAGTGCGGCTCCTCCTGTTCCGCGAGGTTGTAGTAGACCCACTTGCCGGATTTCATCTGTTTGAGCAGGCCGGCCTTGTACAGCATCTTCAGGTTGCGGGAGGCGTTGTATTGCGTATCCCCGGTCACATCCATGGCTTCGGCGACGGTGATGCATTGATCCACATGGATGAGCAGCCAGAAGAGACGCAGCCGATGGGGCTCCGCCAGGGCTTTGAGTGCATCGATAAATTGTTCATTCATGAGCGGTCCTTCTGATGGGCTAAACCGGCGATCATGATAGCAACTCCGATCAAACATACCACCCCGGAATGCACAGCATGAAAAGCAAGCGCGGCGCCCCGTTCTCCGGACAGCAGGGCCATCCAGAAAAAGGGGCAGAAAATGCCGAGCAGCGCGATATTCCGGCCGGCTTTGGTTTGCCCGGACATCGTTCCGCCTTTGATAAGGGCGGTAATCACGCTGTAGAGATGCCGGTAGGCACACCCTTTACTGAGACCGTCGATCCATCGTTTACCCGCCGTCCGTTGGTCTTTACCGCTGCCATTCATCGTTTTTTCCTGATCCATTTTTAGGGATATCCATCGAAAGCCCCGCCTTCCTCCGGCGTACGCCGGAGGAAAGAGAGGAGAAAACGCTCCCGCTTTAGAGCGCGTATTGAATAAGAACGCCGCCGATGACCGCCGTGATCAGCACAATGATGATAAAGGCGGCCACCGCTTTGGGGTTGAGTACGGAGGAAACCAGGGCAATTTCCGGCAGGCTGGCTCCGGTTCCGCCGATAATCAGCGCAATGGCCGGCCCAAGCCCCATGCCTTTGGCAATCAGAACCTTCAGCAACGGAACCGCCATTTCGATGCGCAGATAGACGGGAACGCCGATGACTGCGGCAATGATGATCGAAAGCAGGCTGTCGCCGCCGACATATTTTTCAACAATCTCGGGCGAGAGATAGGCGGCCGACACACCGCTGATCAATGCGCCGATCAGCACGTACGGAATAATTTTTTTAAACAGCACCCATGCAAAACGCATCGCCAGCACCGGCTTTTTCGCCTCCCCGGAGCTGCCCGCCGTATCCGGGCAGCAGGTCGGTTTCGGTTCGGGCTCTGTGCCGCAGCAGGACACGGGCGCACACTGCGAAGCCGGTTTTTTTTCGGTCAGTTCATCTTCACGTTTAATCTCGTTTCGCCAGGGCGTTTTGGTGATTAACCAGCCGCCGATCACAGACGCGGTAAATGTGATCGCAAAATAGCTCGCCGTAATTTTGAGACCGAACACGGTGTACACCATGGCAATCACCACAAAGTTGCAAAGCGGAGCCGAAATCAGAAAACTCAGCACCGTACCCAGGTTAACCCCCATCGTGGCCATGCCCATCGTCAGCGGTACAACGGACGCACTGCAGAACGGTGTGAGCATGCCCAGGAAGGCCCCGAGCAGCGGACCGAACTTTTCATGTTGAGTCAGTTTTTTCTGCAGTTTGTCCTGCGGAATATATTCCCGCATTAGTCCGGTCAGGACCGAGACCACAGCGATTACCACAACGAGCGCGCCGCCCACATGGACGAATTCTTCTAATGCAACAGTCAGTTTTTCAGCATTCATTTTCCAGCCTGGTTTAAGGGTTCATTTAAAAAGACCGCGTGATATTTGCACGATTGCGCGTTTTTGCAAGTATTGATGTCAAAAAACTGCTGTCCCTTGTTTTCCGGAGTGTGCGGGCTGCACGGCGGGCATGCCGGCATCCGCCCTGGACAACGTTTGCAGGAAGCGGCGGGCGGGGCGGCAAAGGATGCCTTATCAATGCATGGAGGAGAGCTGGCTGAGGTGGGTGTTGAGATCCTGCCAGAGGGTATAGGATGCAAACTCGTCGTATTCGCCGTTGGCGTCGGCCATATCGAGCACGGTGACGACCGAGGATCCCTGGATGCGGAAGGCCTCGAGGCGGAAGTCGCGCAGGGCCCGGCCGTTGGCGAGTTTAAGGTTCCCGCACTGAAAGATGGTCTGGATCACTTTGCGTTTAATGAAGGAGCCGGTTTTGAGGCGCAGGTCGGCATCGGTGATGTAGGCGATTTCCAGGCCGTTCTGATCTTTCCAGACCACTTTTGCATGTTCGAGCTGAAGCAGGGTCCGGGCATTGATGACGTAGGGCGGAAACTGCGGCAGGGCGTCTTCGGCCGTTTCCGGCGTCTGCAGCCCGAGCACCGCCCCGGCGCGCCGGCCGATGCCGTTAAGAATCAGCGGCTCCCAGTTTCCAGAGGTTGGAATCCGACGGAACGTCATTTCCATATCCCGAATGCGCAGCTCTTTCACGAACGGCGATTCTTTGGAGAGGAACGAGAGCCAGTTGAACGCGATTTTCACATCCGGCATTTCGACGCCCTGCAACCGCAGCCCCTGCAGCCGCAGGCCGCACAGCGGCGTCATGCCGGTTTTTTCGATGGAGATGGGCTGGCGGGTGCCGTTGGAGAGTTTATCGGTGATGGCCTGGCGGGTGCCGTCGAGCCGCGAAATGATATGCGCCCCGATATAGAGGATGATCAGCAGAATCAGCGCCGTCACGGCATTACGCCGGAAGCGCTTCCATCTGCTCTTTTTCGGAGGGGCTGTTTTTTTCTTAGCCATTAAAACTCATGATCGGACAGGATCGTTGAATGACCGAATGCTCAAGATTCCGGTCCCCTAATCCTGTCATAATATGTCTAGCCGTTTGCCAGTTCAATCGACCGCGCCTGCGCTGCCTGCAGGGCCGCAATAATCGATTCTTTCACGCCCCGCTCTTCCATCGTTGAAATCGCGGCATGGGTGGTGCCGCCCTTCGAAGTCACCTTTGCGCGCAAGGCCGCGGCGTCTTCCCCGGACTCCTTCATCAGCTTGGCCGCGCCGATCACGGTCGAGAGCGCGAGGTCGCGGGAAATCCCTTTTTCGAGGCCCATTCGGTCTGCCGCTTCGAGCATGCTTTCGAGCAGATAAAAGACATAAGCCGGGCCGCTGCCGCTCAGCGCGGTCACAGCATCGATTTCCTTTTCCTCCACCACCACCGCAACGCCGACGGCGCCGAGCAGCTGCTGCGCAATGTCCAGATCGGCGGCCGTGGCAAATTCCCCGGCGGCAATACCGGCCGCGCCCTCACCCACCAGCGACGGCGTGTTCGGCATCACCCGCACCACGCGGATCGGTTTTCCGTTGGCGATGCCGGCGGAAGGAATGCCGGCCATAATGCTCACCACCAGGGCATCGGGCTTGAGCGCCCCTTCAATGCCCGGCCATACGTCGGGAAAGATCTGCGGTTTGACGGAAAGCACCACAACATCCGCCTCCGCCACGGCGGCCGCATTATCCGTGGAACGGCCGACGCCGTACGTTTCCGTAAAATAATCCAGCCGCTCTTCGTTGATGTCGGTGACGCAGACCTCCGCCGGTTCCACGACGTTCTGCCTGATGATTCCCGCAACAATGGCCTCGGCCATATTGCCCGCTCCGATAAATACAATATTCATAATGAAACTTTCTACCACAGAGGCCACAGAGAGCACAGAGGGTGTTTTGATTAATTACTTATGCGCTTAATTCCATCAACCAATCGCTCCGTATTAAAATTAAGAAGCAACCCGGTTTTCAAATGTGACAGCTTTAAATACGTCAATAACTGAGCCGTATGAATGCCCTTGAGCTCATCAACAGATTTGAGTTCGACGATCAGCGAATCCTCAATCACAAGATCCAACCGGCAGCCGCAATCCATATGAACTTTTTTATAGTTAACTGACAAAGGCACTTCTAATTCGAAAGACAATCCCGCCTGACTGAGTTCATAGGCCAAGGCCTGCTGATACACCTTTTCCAGCAGTCCGGGACCTAAATTCCGATGAACCTCAATTGCACAACCAATAACTTGTTCGGTTAGCGGATCCCTATCCATTCTCTGAGCTCTCGGTGTCCTCGGTGGTTAGTCAGTTTCTATTCCCAAAGAGGTCGGTGCCGATGCGAACCCAGGTGCTGCCTTCTTCGATGGCCACTTCGAGATCGTGCGACATCCCCATGGAAAGCTCCGGCAGCGGTGTGCCGGTTTCTTCCTGCAGCCGGTCGCGCAGTTTCCGGAGGTTGGAAAAATGCACGCGCGTTTTTTCGGGGTCGGGCGAAAACGGCGGAATGACCATCAGGCCGTGGACTTCGCATTTGGCCATTCGGTTGGCGGCTTCGATCACGCCGGCAACCTCTTCGGGTTTCAGGCCGAATTTGGCGGCCTCCCCGGCAATATTGACCTGCAGCAAAACGGGCAGCGTCCGGGCGGCGTGGTTTTCCAGGGCCTGGAGCAGTTTAAGCGAATCGACGGAATGGATCATGTGAAACAGGTTGGCCGCCACCTTGGCTTTATTGCTCTGCAGGTGCCCGATCAGATGCCACTCCAGTCCTCCGGGGCACATCGGTATTTTATGCTGCGCTTCCTGCACCTTGTTTTCGCCGAACAGCCGCAGCCCGCAGCCGGCCGCCTCGCGCACCGCTTCGGGCGGCTTGGTTTTGGATACGGCCAGCAGCGTTACGCCGTCGCGCTTCCGCCCGGCGCGATCACACGCGGCCTGGATCCGCTGCTCCACTCGTTCTAATCGATCTGCAAATGTTTCGCTCATGACAGCCTCACGTTGGTTACGCTTAAATTCGGTGCATGAACACATACCTGCATTTGATTCCGGATTAAAGAATGAACGCCGGCCATCTGGGTGATGCACACCGCTTCAAAGAGTCACAACGCAATTAGAAACCGCCAAATAGGTGAGAAATCATTCCTCAAATTTGTAATTGCAGGAATAAAGCCATCACAATATGCTTATTTGCATTGTTAGTGATGCAACTACATAACCCCAAGGAGAAGAGAAATGAAAAAACTGATGATCGCCGCCGCTGCCTGTGCACTGACCGCAGGATCGTTTGCCGAAACCGCAGGTTTCCAGCTGTCGCTGACTCCGGATATCGCTATGCAGGATCGTGACACCGAGATTAAAGGCGTCTCGATCGGGGTGTGGAATGAAAACCCCGGGTCCCAATGGCAGATCGGTTTTGTGAACGGAGCCACCGGCGACAGCGTAGGTCTGCAGGGCTTGTTCATCTATCCCCTTTATGCGTATGCGGAAAACCACACCGGCGCACAGATCAGTCTGGTCAACTATGCATCCGGCGATTTCACCGGCCTGCAGTGGGGCGCCGTCAACTATGCCCAGGCGCTCACCGGCATGCAGTGGGGTCTGGTCAACATCGGTAAAGAAGTTGACGGAGCCTTCCAGTGG
>JBFJYX010000161.1:0-6921 GCA_041622415.1 Pontiella sp. | reverse complement strand
GGCGACATGAGCGAGCTGCGGATCGGAGTGCCCGTCAAGGGCCGGCTGGCCGAGGTGGCGGGCGAGCTGCTCAAACAGGCCGGGCTGTACTTCCGGCGTCAGGACCGGAGCGAAACCGATGCGACCTGCCGGGCCGTCGTAAACAAAGCCCTGCAGCGCGAGCAGCGCCGACCAGACACTCAGCGAGCGGCCGTAAAATTTACCGCACTCGTCGTCCCCGTACGGGTTGCCGGAATAGCCCCACGGGCCGTTCTTCACGTTGGAAACCCCCTCTGTGCGCAGGCGGCCGTTGTAGCGGTCGAAGATAATCTTAATGACCATCAGCCCCTCTTTCAGCATGCCGTTCTGAATCATCGACACCGCGGCCCCGTACTCAAAACCGGTCATCACCTCGTCGCCGTATTTCATGCCGGGAATCGGCTGCGGATTCTTCGGCCAGGTAATCATCTTCATGCCGCCGTCATCGACCTCGCAATACTGCCGCGGCTTCAACGAATGCCCGTGGAAGTCGGTCAGGAAATTATACTTCAGCAGCGATTCCATCGCCCGGCGGGAACGCGCCTTCGGATAGTTCCGGTCGATATCGACCTGGTCGGCCCACCACTCCCCGAGAATCTGGTCAATGTGGCAGCCGTCGAGATAGTCCTGGCTCCGCTTTTGGCCGGCAACCTGAATATAGTATTCCCCATTCCAGAGCCGATCATTCTGCAGCTTGCGACCCGACGCGCGAATCTTCCGGTATTCGGCGGCGGACGAGGAGTCGCCCACGATATCCGCCATGCGGGCCGCGGCTTCCAGTGCGGAAAGATACATCGTGCCGATCCACGAAGAGCAGCCCGAAAAATCGCCGTCCAGCGTATTATGCTGCGTCGTCTCCATGAAGCCGTCGCGGCTGGGGTTCCAGTAACCGATGCTCCAGTCCATCCCCTTCTTTACCTTGGGCCATTGTTCTTTGAGCCAGCCCGCATCCGGCGAACAGAGATATTCGCGATAGGTGTTCAGGATCGTGCCGTAAAATCCATCGGCCGCCCCGCTCTTGTTGGTATGGCGGTACGGCGTCAGGCCGTCGGCGGTCTGGCGGTCATAATCCTGCTCGCGCATGAGCCGTCCAAGCTCCGGAAGCAGGCGGGCATGCGCCTGGGCATAGTGCCAGACGTGCGTGCAGTTCCCGGCACAGCAGCCGGCCGTTTCGTTGCAGCCTTCCCACGCCCCGAAATACCCGTTCGAATCCCACCAGCAGGTCTGGCTGCGCAGTACCGCCAGCTGCGAACTCATGCGGTCGAGCAGCCACACCGGCAGCGTCGAGGCATAGAGCGTGTCATGAAAAAGCCGCGTCCGGGCCGTCAGCTCTTCCAGCGTTTCCTGCAGCTCTTCAGCCACGCCCATCGCGCTCGGCCACCAGTTGGTATAATTCTGCCCCTGGCCCGTCCACGCGACGCTGCTGCCGCCTTCCCCTTCCAGCGCCTTCATGGTTTTGCCCGTTCCATGTCTGCCCGCCTTGAAATACCAGGTCAGCACATACGTGACCGATTGGCTTTCCCCCGGAGCCAGCTCAAGCGGCGCGGCCAGCGCACCGTTCACCGACTGCCCCGCCGGCGAGACATCCGACCTTGCCGCCCCCTTCAGGGCACCGGCCGCCGTAACATCCCGATGCAGCGCCTGGGTGGAATCCCACGCCGCCGTGCCGGTTACCCCGGCCGCCTTCGTCATCAGCACCATGTCGGAATCATCCACCCCGTTGCGGGTCATATGCAGGAAGGTCGCATTCCCCTTTTTCGTGATGGCATTCCGGTTGCTGCCGAACCGGCCGCCCTTGCCTTCATTGAAACCGAGCCCGTTCTTCTGCGCCGCGAGGACATCGACCCTCACGGGCGACGACGACGTATTCTTTGCCGAGACCGTATAAATCGCACAGGGAATCGCGCAGCTTTTCAGGTCCATCGGAACGAAAGGATTGAAGACCTCAAGTTCCACTTCAACCGGCAGGGCCGGCTCTTCGAAGCGGTATTTTGCAAAAGGATACTCCCCGACAAACGTCAGGGACGACATCGGCTCGAAAGCCCCGTCCGGCTCGGTCTGCAGGGCGCGCACCACCGGCTTGCCGCCGGCGGACTGGGCACGTACCGCCAGGAAGCTGTCGTCGATCCGCAGCTCTTCGTAATTGCAGGCGATCTGCCAGATGGCGGGTTCGGCCTTGCCGTTAAACTGAATCGCCCCGGCGCCGATGCCGCCCACCATAAAGTTGATGGCCTCCAGGCGCTCGCCTTCATAGGCCGTGCTGCTGCCGTGCGCCGTCAGCGCCGGATCATTCATAATGGCCTTGGCTTTGCGGTCGCGTATGGCATCGCGTTCCGCCTTCACAGCCGCCACCAGGGCAGCGGTTTCCTGCAGTTTTTTCTGCCACGCCGGACCGGCGGCCCCGATGTGTTCTTGGAGCTCCGCCTGCGTCAGCCCTTTGGCAAAACAGGCCACCTCATCGAGCGAAATACAGGTTGAACCCCAGCCGTTTTGGACCGTGGTCGAACCCAGCGTCATCGTGGTTTTCTTCGGTCCCCGGCGCGTATACTCGTAAGCCCCGCCCACCAGGCTGCATTCATAGCCGTCGATATATGCGCGCACGTCGAGGTCGTAACTCGTGAGCGCGAAATGATACCAGCGCCCCACCTCAACCGGCCGATCCGTCGGCAGGTTGATCTCCGTCACCACCATGCCGTTGACGTTCTGGTAGAGCAGTGCGGACAGGTCGTTCTTTACCCCGATCACATAGAGCGCCTGCTTGCCGTTGCTCTGGGCAATGATCACCGGGTTGTCGTCACCTTCGGGTTTGGCCTCGATTTTAAAAAACAGTTCTAGCGTCGTGGAGCGGCCTTTCAGCTTGTCGGCGCCCGCAACCGAAACCGGCTGATGGGGCTGCAGGCTGATCGCCCGGCCGTCAATCGCACCGTCCACAAACGCGGCGGCCCCGCGGGCGGAAGCATTGGACTTGCCCATCACGTCCACAAGGTCGCCCTCAAAACGCCAATAGCCACGCAAAGAGCCATCGGCTTTCAGGGCCGCAGCATACATATCTCTATTGCCGGCGGCCATTACAGGAACCGCTCCCAGGGCGGCGGCAAACAGTCCGGAACCAATAAGGAAACGGCCGCGGGACATTTCGGAGATCCCCTCACATGAACAATCACTATTACACTTATCTGCAGTATCCGTTTTCATTATTCCTCCTGCCTACTTCTTCTTTTTATTGGGGTAAATGGTGTGCACATAACCTTCTTCATGCGACAGCAACCGGCGCTGCGCGCCAAAGGTACGGGCATTCTCGCCAAACGTGTCATGGTCGCCGATATCCTGCTGCGCCCGCGCCGCCAGCTTCATCAGTTCCTTCACCTTTTCGGGATGAGCCTGAGCAACATCCGTGGTCTCGCCGATATCGGTCTCCAGATTAAAGAGCATCGGCTTTTGAATCCGGATGGCGTCAGGCTTGGCAATATGATTTTTCCATTTCATCGCAATACTGGCCTCCACCGGCTCCGTATGCGGCAGCACAAGTTTCCAATCATTGGAACGTACGGCGCGCAGGCAGTCGTGCTGATAATAAAAATAGTTGCGGTCAATGGCCTTCACTTCACCGGTCATCAGTGCCGAAATATCAACGCCGTCGATCACACGGTCCGACGGCACCGCGCCGCCCGCCAGCTTGGTAATCGTCGGCATCAGATCGATGGTGGCGGCGACCGCATCGCACTCGGATCCGGCCGGAATTTTCCCTGGTGCGCGCATGATGCACGGCACCCGAAGGCCGCCCTCCCAGCAGGAGGTTTTTCCGCT
The DNA here is from genome assembly GCA_041622415.1 of Pontiella sp. Taxonomy (GTDB): domain Bacteria; phylum Verrucomicrobiota; class Kiritimatiellia; order Kiritimatiellales; family Pontiellaceae; genus Pontiella. The sequence goes on along the minus strand of JBFJYX010000161.1, from coordinate 3,096 downwards.
GCGCAGCGGTTCCGCATGACCGCTGTGCTGTTTACGAATCAGCCACGGACCGTTGTCGCTGGTGAAAATAATATAGGTGTTGTCGTCGAGCCCCAGCGCTTTCACCCGGTCGAGCACGCGCCCGATGTTGAAATCGAGTTCCTCGATCACATCGCCGTAAAGTCCGCCCGCCGACTTTCCTTTAAAGTCCGCGGACGCGGCCAGTTTGGTGTGCGGCATCGTATGCGCCAGATAGACAAAAAACGGGCCCTCTTTCTTTTCCTCTATAAACGCCAGCGCCTCATCCGTGTAGCGCCTGGTCAGCGTCGACATGTCGGCCTTTTGTTCAATCTCCTCCGTGCCGCGGATCAGGTTGACGATCTTGTCGTTGCTGCCGGGCGTCCCGAAATAAACATCAAACCCCTGATGCGGCGGCAGCAGCTCAGGCTTGTACTGCCCCGGATTATGGCCGGCCAGATCCCACTTGCCGAAGGCGGCGGTTGCATAGCCCTGCTCCCGCAGTACTTCGGCAATGGTGATTTCATCGATATGCATTTCGGGATGGATGGAGTTGGGATCGTCCTGCCGCGCGAAGCGGATGGGATAGCAGCCCGTCATCAGCGCCCCGCGCGAAGGACCGCAGACCGTCTGGGCATAAAAGCTGGTAAAGCGCATGCCCTCTTCCGCCATCTGATCCAGCCGCGGCGTTTTGATATCCGGCGATCCAAAGCAGCCCACATCCTGATAGCCCTGGTCATCCGTAAAAATTATGATGAAATTCGGCTTCGCCGCATCAACGGATGAAACGAGCCCCAGCAACAAAGCCGCGGCGGCGGCGTAAGCGGATGATCTTTTTTTCAACATGCTTCAACTCCTGATGCTTCTTCTTTATTCCAACCACTGGATATCAACGCGGTGTGTACGGGGCAGTTCGCTGTTTTTACGCCGGACTCAAGCCCAGCGCACCAGCCCTTGCAATTCCCGTGAAGGTGATTGTTCATGGCTGCAGGTTCGGCTCCTTCCATAACGGAATACCGACGCTGTCTTTCTGGGCATTGTAATCGACATGGAACGGTTTTTCCGCCGCCAGCGGCACGTCCTCGTTAATCATCAGCGGGCGTGCTTCATCCCAGAATTTCTCATACGCTTTCTTCATCCTTTCTACGACTTCAGGATATTCTGCCGCCACATCGCGATTCTGCCCCGGATCATTTTCCATGTCGTAGAGCGCGCCTTCAACGAGCCGAAAGCGCTGGTTGCGCACGGAGTAGGTCTTCCACTTAAAATCATCCGGATCGGCCCCGAGCTTCCAGCGCGTGACATGCTGAAAATGCAGCCGATCCTCCCAGGCCGGGTCTTTCTCCAGGATCAGCGGTTTCAGGCTTTTGCCCTCAAAGGCCTGCGTGGACGGCAACGCCGCTCCGGCAAAATCCGCCAGGGTTGGAAGAATGTCGAGATAGCTGACGACCGTGTCTACCGTCCGGCCCTCTTTGATCGCGCCGTCCCAGCGCACAAAGAAAGGAACCCGGACACCACCCTCGTCCACCGTACTTTTGAGGCCTTTCATGCCCGCGTTGTAGGACATCATCGGATTACCATCTTGATCGGTGCCGAGCTGTACCTGCGGCCGCCCGGCCTTGCCCTTCAGGCCGTTGCCGCTGGTCGTCGTTCCGTTATCGGAGGTAAAGATGACGATGGTGTTTTCAAGCAGGCCCCATGCTTCCAGTTGCGCGAACATCAAGCCCAGATTCATGTCGATATGTTCGATCATCCCGTAAAAACCGGCGGCTTTGCTGTTGAACCCGAGGTCTTCAAAATATTTCTGATATTTCGGCGGCGCGACAAAGGGACTGTGCGGCGCATTGGTGGACAGATAGGCAAAGAACGGCTTTCCGGAATCCTTGACCGACTGGATCCAGCCGAGCGTGGCCTTGAACAAAACATCCGTGCAGTAGCCTTTGGTTTTCACAAAGGTGCCGTTGTGTTTGAACACCGGATCGAAATAGGTATTACCGGGCACATCCGCGCAGGAGCCCTTGTATTTTTGGCCGATACCCCCCGCCCCGTGAATAAACACTTCGTCGAACCCGCGGGCTTCAGGCTGGTATGGCGCCTCGTCGCCCAGATGCCATTTACCGAAATAGCCCGAGGTGTAGCCGGCCGGCTTCAACACCTGAGGAATCGTGATGGCCTTCAGGTTGACGCGCTCGCGTTCGTAGATCGTATGCGTCACCCCGTTTTTAATGGAATGGACGCCGGTCATAATCCCGGCCCGGCTCGGCGCACAGGTCGAGCCCATCATAAAGCGGTAAAAGCGGATCGACTGCGCGTGCATTTTGTCCATTTCCGGTGTCCGGATCCACGGATGCCCGTGTGCGCCGACCGGCGAAAAGCCCTGATCATCCGTCATGATGAAAATAATGTTAGGCTTCGGCGCCTGCGCCGAAACAATCCCGGTCGCCAGTAAAAAGAACGCATGGAGTAGAGTGCTTGTTTTCATCGTTTTTTAATCCTGGTTGTTGTTTTTCTTTTATTCAGCATGCGCGTCATGATGGGCCTTCAGCGGCATGCCTTTCGCAAAACGCTGAAGGAAAGGATCACGGGTCGTGCCGATCCTGGCCACCGTTTCCAGCGGCAGCGGATCGATCCCCAACTCCAGCGCCGGCGAGCCCGCCTTGAACGAAAAGTCGCCATGGACCCAATCGACGAAGTTTGGGTCCGCGGCCGCGCTGTGCACATCGATCCCTTCCTTCGCTCCCTTTTTACGCTGGGCCGCCAGGATTTTTTCCGCATCGCCGCCCGCGTGCCAATAGAGGTTGTAATCGAGCCCGGTCCCTACGCGTTCGATTTTCGAATGAAAAGCAGCGGGGCTGGATGCATCCGGGAAATAGAACACATTCCGACTCATTTCACTGTCCGGGTGCACGGTATTTCCGGCGCCTCCCGTCGTCATGGTGCAGTTCACATATATATTGTTCTGGCAGGTGTTCAGGCCCTTGATTGCAATCCCTGAACCACTCATCGTTCCGAACAGCAGATTCCGGCTCACGGTCGCACCGTGGCTGTCATCATCCGTGCGGATCATCGCGCCCTGCGGATGGTTGTAGGTGACGTTAT
>JBFJYX010000160.1:0-6925 GCA_041622415.1 Pontiella sp. | reverse complement strand
GGCGTGAACGAAGAGCCGCGCGATATGTACGGCAAGCTCATGAGCGTGCCGGACGACCTGATGTACAAATATTTTGAATACATTCTCTGCTGGCCGGCCGACCAGGTGGCCGACACCAAAGCCAAAGTGGAAAGCGGCGAGCTGCACCCGCGTACGGTGAAGGATGTGCTCGGGCAGGGCGTGGTGGCGCGCTTTATCGGCGAGGCCGAAGGCAAGGCCGCGTCCGAAGAGTTCACCCGCATTTTCGCGCAGAAGGAACTGCCGGACGATATTCCGGAAGTGACGGTGCCGGCGGAGGAAATCGGGCTGCTCAGCCTGATGGTGCAGGCGGGGCTCTGCAAGAGCAACGGCGAAGCGCGCCGGCTGATCAAGCAGGGCGCGGTAAAGATTAACGACGAAAAAGTAACGGACGAACGCGCTCAGGTTACCCCGGAAGACGGTATGATTATCCGTTCCGGCAAGCGCGGCTTCGCACAGGTTAAAGTAGGATAAAAGTGGCACGGGCGTCCCGCCCGTGATCCATGGGCGGGACGCCCATGCCACAGTTTAGAAACGGAGGATTGAATTATGGCGGGTCATAGTAAATGGGCTAACATTAAGCATAAAAAAGCGGCGGCCGATTCGGCGCGCGGTAAAATTTTCAGTAAAATCGCCAAGGAAATCATCGTGGCGGCGGCGGCCGGCGGCGGCAATGTGGATGACAATATTCAGTTGCGTGCGCTGGTGCAGAAAGCCAAGGGCGTTTCCATGCCGAAGGACAACATCGAACGCGCCATCAAAAAGGGCACGGGCGAGCTCGAAGGCGGTACGCTGGAAGAGGGTTCCTACGAATGCTATGCGGCCGGCGGTATTGCCGTGGTGGTGAAAGTGCTGACCGACAACAAAAACCGTTCAGCATCCGAAGTGCGCCACGCCTTCACCAAGGCCGGTACGGAACTGGCTCCGCCCGGATCCGTCAGCCGTATGTTCCAGCGCAAGGGTCAGATCTTCATCGATAAAGACCAGACCGATGAAGATACGCTGATGGATGTGGCGCTCGAAGCCGGTGCCGAAGACCTGAAGACCGACGGCGACCAGTTCGAGGTCATCACAGAGCCGAATGATTTTGATAATGTTTCCGACGCCATCACCAAGGCGGGCATCGAGATGGCTGAATCCGAAATTACCATGATTCCGGATCTCGTGACGGAAGTCACCGACGTCGACCAGGCCAAAAAAATCATGGGCTTCATCGAAGCGCTCGAAGCGCTCGACGATGTGCAGGACGTCTACTCCAACTTTGACATCACCGACGAGATCGCCGCGCAGCTCGATTCGGAATAAGTATACCGACATCGGAATTCCGGCCGCTGCAATAAAGCGGTTGTGAACGGCCTGCCTTTCGGGGCAGGCCTTTTTTGTCGACCTGTGCAAGGCTCTTGCCATCCGTGTTGAGATGGCATATAAACAAGGGCGTAGCGCAACCCGCTTGCCTGACGCGTGCACGGAGGCCGCCCGGCAGGTTTGCGCGATGAAAAGGGAGCGGCGTCATGAAGGATTCAAATTCCGAACATGAACAGGAAAGCCTCGTTATTGTGCGCGAGCGCGAGCGGCAGAAAACGCGCCGCTATATGATGTTTCTCGGCGTCTTCCTGGTGATTGCCCTGGTCGGCATGATGCTGGTGCTTCAGGACAGCGGGGACGGCGGACGCCGCAAGGTGGACATCGATCTCTCCAAGGGCAAGCTCTCCTTTTCTGTGGATAAGCCGATCCTCGAACAGGTGGCCCAGCCGACGACGGAATACACCGCCGGCAGCCGGGAGGTGGCGTACACGACCGGCGAGCTCAAACCGGAGCTGTTCCGGCAGATCGGGCAGACCCTGCCCGGCACGGCGTCTACCGGCTTCAGCGGAAAAAACTTTATCAACCGCGACGTGGGATTTGTGCTGACTGTCAATCACCCGGAATACTGGCAGTACATGAGCAATCCCGCCGGCCTGGCCAATCCGATGGTGCCGATCAACTCCATCTATACCGGCGACGGCAGCCACCTGAACATTACACGGGACCACGCGCAGGGGATGGACCTGAATACCTACGTGTCCATGAGCCTGCAGCAGCTGATGAGCATGGGCGTGATCGCTGAATACCCGCAGGTCAGCTATGACTATGCTTCCGGCACGGCCTTCCTCTTTTTTGTCAATCCCTTCAGCAGCGGCGCCTCCTACATGAAGGTCATCATGAAAAACGGCATGGCCCATATTGCCACCGCAAACTATAACCTCTCGCAGTCGAACAGCCTGATCGTCGATGACCTCGTCAACATGGTGGCAAGCTTCACGCTTGCGGGGCAGTAGATCCGCGGCATTTTCCCTGAACGGGCGCGAATTAGTTCGCGTCCTTTTTTGTTTTTATGGATGCTGTGCGGATGGCGAAAGAAACGGTCAGGATACTGGGAATTGATACCTCGCTGCGCTCGACCGGGGTGGGGGTGATCGAGGTGCGCGGGCAGGAGATGCGGGCGCTGGCCTATGGGCGGATTTATAACAAGCCGAAGCTGCCGCATTCCCAATGCCTGGAAAATATCTATAAAACCATCTCCGACCTGATCGAGGATCACAAGCCGGACTGCGCCGCGATCGAGGGCGCGTTTTTTGCGAAGAATCCCAAAACGGCGATGACGCTGGGGCAGGCGCGCGGAGCGGCCATTGCCGCCTGTGCCGTGCAGGAGCTGACGATTACGGAACACACTCCGCGCAAGGTCAAATCGTCCGTGGTCGGTACCGGCACGGCCGATAAAACGCAGGTGGCCAATATGGTCATGCGCCTGGTGAACCTGAAGGAAGAGCCGCAGGAAGATGCGGCCGACGCGCTCGCCATTGCCATCTGTCATCATCATCAGCTGGCGCTCCCGCCGGAGATGCAGGCGAAGACCATTTAACCACGAAGACACAAAGCTCACAAAGTGGTCACAAAACCTGATTTTGGTTTGCTTAGAGTTCTTGGTGGCTTTGTGGTTAAAATGCCTGCATGCCTGAAAAAATAAAACCTGAATGGGAAATGGAGTTTGAGATCCGCTCCTTCGATGTGGATACGGGCTGCACGGCGCGGCTTCCGGTCTTCTGCCGGTTTATGCAGGAGGCGGCCTATCAGCATGCCGAGCATTTCGGGCTGGGGCATACCCACCTGGCCCCCTCCGATATGGCCTGGGTGTTGAGCCGCATGCGGCTGGACGTCCGGCGGCTGCCGAAGTGGGGCGAGCAGGTTAAGCTGCGCACCTGGCCGTCGGGCCGGGACCGGCTTTTTTACAGCCGCGACTTTGCGTTCACGGACAGCTCCGGCGAAACGATCCTGTCGGCCTCCACGGCCTGGTTTGTGATAGATTATAAAAAGCGGGAGCGCGTCACACCGGACTGGTGGATGAACAGCGGCCTGCCGATCGGGCCGAAGGTGTTTGATTCCAAACCGGCCCGGCTCAAACCGTGCGGCTGTGAAGCCGGAAGATCCATGCGTGTGAACTATGGCGACCTGGATCAGAACGGCCACGTCAGCAACATCCGCTATGTGGAGTGGATCATGAACAACCTGCCGCTGGCGTTCCATCAGTCGCATGTCATCCAGTCATTGGAAGTCAATTATCTCGCCGAAGCGGTCTACGGCCATGAGGTTTCGATCTGCGAAAAGCGGGACGGCTTAATGATGGAACACGGGATCAGCGCGGGCGGCGAAGACCTCTTCCGCGCCCGCACGGTGTGGAAGAACATAAAGGCCTGAACACCAAAAAGCCGAAAGTCCCGCCCAGTGAATCTGGACCTTGAGACTTTCGGCTTTCGGACTGAACCGGCGTCAGCCGATGCTTACCAGTTTTCGCCGAGCACTTCGAAGTGCGCCTGCGGGTGGGCACAGGCCGGGCACATTTTCGGCGCTTCTTCGGCTTCGTGAATGAAGCCGCAGTTGAGACAGCGCCACACCACTTTGCCGTCCTTTTTGAAGACCTTGCCTTCGTTCAGGTTTTTCAGCAGGTCGCGGTAACGCTTCTCATGCTGTTTTTCGGCGATGGAGATTTTTTCCCACACGATGGCGATGGCTTCGAATCCTTCTTCACGCGCTTTGGCGGCAAACGCGGGGTAGAGCTCGGTCCATTCTTCGTGCTCACCGCCGGCTGCGGCTTCCAGGTTTTCAGCGGTGGTGCCGATGACGCCGGCCGGGAACGCGGCGGTGATTTCGCACATGCCGCCTTCGAGGAATTTGAAGAAGCGCTTGGCGTGCTCTTTTTCCTGATCAGCGGTTTCCATGAAAATGTTGGAGATCTGCACCAGGCCTTCTTTTTTTGCCGCGCTGGCGAAATAGGTGTAGCGCATGCGCGCCTGGGATTCCCCGGCAAACGATTTCATCAGGTTCTTTTCAGTTTCGGTTCCTTTAATGCTAGGCATTTATCTACTCCTTCGTTGTTAGTTAACGTGCTGTACAGTTTCGGCAGACGCCGCGTACCTGCAGGTGCAGGGACTCGACCTCGCCCAGATTTTCAATGCCCTCCGGCAGTGCAGGAGGGGGGTCTAAATAGATGTCGGTAATGGTTCTGCATTGTGTGCAGATATAATGGTGGTGCTCGTCGGTATTGGCATCAAAACGCGCGCGCCCGCAAATGGGGTCGACGCGGCTGATCAGGCCGGTTTCCTCCAGCGAAGCCAGCGTACGATAGACGGTATCGGGAGAAATGGTCGGCAGGCGTTTGCGTACACGTTTAAAAACGGTCTCCGCATCGGGGTGCTCGCCGGTTCCGGCCACCTCACGGAAAATTTCCATCCGCTGGTGCGTCATGCGCAGGCCGTTGGCACGGCACACATCGGTCAGCCGTTCCAGGCGCTGCTTCACTTCAGCTGGATCAATTTTATGCATGCTCAATATCGGTATGTTCCGAGATCTCCGAGTTTGTCGTGATCAGGACCTTGGCGTTCAGGCCGTCCACATCCGCGTTCCCGGTGATACGCGAAAAGGTTTTCAGCTCTTCCGTGCAGACGTTCAGGTAATTGGTCAGGCGCTGCGCGGACAGATCGATATCGAAGCGCTTCCGCAGTTCCGGGTCCTGGGTGGCAATACCGACCGGGCACTTGCCCGAATTACACATGCGATATTGCTGGCAGCCGATCGCCATCATCGCCGCGCTGGCAATCGCCACGGCGTCGGCCCCGAGGGCCAGCGCCTTGGCGATATCGGACGACACGCGGAACCCGCCGGTGACGATCAGGGCCACCTCGGAGTTGACCGCATCCAGGTATTTCCGCGCGCGGTGCAGCGCATAGATGGTCGGAATAGACGTGGAATTCTTGATGTATTTTGCGGCCGATCCCGTGGCACCGGCGCGGCCGTCGAGGGTGATAAAATCGGGTTTGGCCGTCAGGGCAAAGGCCAGGTCGTCTTCGATGTTGCCCGCCGCCATTTTAATGCCGATGGGCCGGCCGCCGGAGGTTGCGCGCAGCCAGTCCACTTTGGCTTTGAGGTCATCGGCCGTTTTGATGTCGTCGAAGGTGGAGGGGCTGATGATCTCCTCGCCCGCCTTGCGGCCGCGGACCGCGGCAATCTCGGCCGTCACTTTATCGGCCGGCAGGTGGCCGCCCATACCGGGTTTGGCCGACTGGCCGATTTTAATTTCAATGGCGTCGGCGCGCTGCAGGTTTGCTTCGGTCACGCTGTAGCGGTTCGGGACATATTCGAAGATATATTTATACGCGGAACTGATGCTCTCTTCCAGAATGCCGCCCTCGCCGGAACACATGCCGGCACCGGCCGTGGCGCTGCCCTTGGCCAGGGCAATTTTGGCTTCTTTCGACAGCGCCCCGTACGACATGTGCGAAATCAGGATCGGCGTTTTCAGCTCCATCGGTTTTGCGGCGTTTTTGCCGATGACGGTGCGGGTGGATACTTCGGCGTCATGCGCCAGCGGCATGGGATTGAGCTGTGCGCCGCGGATCAGGATATCGTTCCAGGAAACCACCGGAAGCCGGGTACGCATCGGCTCGTGGATCGAATGGCCGGTGCGGGCCATTTCGTGGATATCGCTCATCCAGTCTTCGGTTTCATCGGAAGGGCGCTCCCAATCCTTCAGATAGGATTCCGCATCGTGATGCGCGGCCTTCTCCTCCGGAATCAGCCGGGTGGTGTGGCCCACCGGTTCACCGGCAGCCGGTTTTTTATCAAACAGCGCCGCGCTTGCGCCGCAGACCGGGCATGTAAAATCGTCGGGCAGTTCGCTGCCGTCATGTTCAAAACCGCAGACTGTACACACATAAGTAGACATCGTTTTCCTCGTTACAGGCCGAAAATTAAAGCGGTTTCGACCCCGGCTGTAAAATCCTGTTCATTCGTACGCCTATTTAGGATTCAATCCTAATTGTGCCTTCTTGCGGTTTGCAATCATGGCATCGACTTCATCGTCGATCATTTGTTTCACCCACTTGGGGCTTTTGACCGTGCAGTATTGTCCCCACGCCATGATCCAGCGTTTTACTTCCACATCACCTTTGGCGGTAAATGCCAGTTCCACGGTTCCATTTTTGCGTACGATGGTTTTTTGGTTAGGGTGCCATTCATGTTCGAGGACTGATTCCGCTACTGCCTTGTCAAAAACGAGTCGAACAGTGAACGGATCATTGTCGCCCGCAAAGCGATAGAGAGTGTCGGAGAGGAAATTCTTTGCATTAAAACTTTCGGCATTGACCGGCTTTTTCAGCAGACGTGCTTTTTCAATTCTACCAATAGAGATCTGCCGGAAGTTGTCATAATCGTAAAAGCGTACAAAGAGATACCACGCCCCTTGGAGGTTCGCCATATGGAGCGGGTGAACCGATGATTTCCTGCCGTTATATTCGATTTCTAATTGTTGCTGCGACAGCAGACCTTTAACCACGGTTTCCCAAATGCGGGGTTTTATTGGAATGGCTGGCGG
>JBFJYX010000159.1:0-6934 GCA_041622415.1 Pontiella sp. | reverse complement strand
CCGAGCAGCCCCGCGTCGACCAGGTTGAAAACAATATGGCCGAAATCGACGCATTCGTTGATCCCCCACTCGGAGAGGACGCGTTTGGTGACCGGGCCGTATTCCTGCAGCGCATATTCCCGCATTCCGTCGAGCAGCTCCATGCCGGAGACGTGGCGCGGTTTTTTCAGTTTGCGGACAGTGTGGTCGAGCCCTTCGCGAACAAATACATAGGCCTGTGCCGTGTAGCGTTCGTCGCTGGCCAGAATCGGTTCCAGAAGATCGGTCATGCTTGGGTTGTTCATAATTAAAGCTGTTCCCGCAGTTTACCTGCCAAGTTGTTCATTTCATCAAAATCGTCGTATTTTTTCGGGTGCCAGTTCCAGTGGTGTCCGTCGTCTGCAAAGCGGGGAATCACGTGAATATGGATATGTTCCACTTCCTGGCCGGATGCTCTTCCGTTGTTTTGCATAATATTGACGCCGTCCGCGCCGAGTCCGTTCATTTGCGCCGCGGCGATTTTTTTGGCGGTAATGTGCATTTTGGCCAGCATTTCGTCGGGCGTTTCCGTAACCGGATCATAGTGTTTTTTCGGAATCACCAGCGTGTGGCCTTTAATAATGGGGCCGATATCCATGAAAACGAGCACCTCGTCGTCTTCATAAACCACCGTGGCCGGAATCTCTTTATTCACAATTTTGCAGAAAATACATTCACTCATGATGTTGCTCCGGCATTTCGGTGGATTGAGGCTGCGGATCCAGCGGGGGAGAAGGTTTGCGGTTGTTCAGATACAGAATACGCGCGCCCACGCCCAGCAGAAACAGGACGCAAATGATCAGGATATAAAGCCGTTCCTGCTTGCTGAGCCAGAAAGCGGCCTGTAACGGACTGGGTGTTTTTTCTTCCATCCCCGCTATATAGCAGACCCGGCCCGGCAGGCACATGCCAATTTATTTCAAAACGCCGAAGACCGGGCCGTCCGCGGTGGCCACGCCCGGGTCGATCTGCATCTGCGGCAGCAGTTTTTCGGGAATCGGCTGGGTTTTGAAGACCGGAAGAATCGGCCGGCCGTCTTTGCCTTTCGGGTATTCCACCCCGTCCTGCTCAATCAGCAGCCGGCAATAAAAATAACCGCCGGGCAGCTCGCCGATCAGCACTTCCATATCCACCGGTTTGCCTTTGGTCATGTGGAACCAGTCGCCGATCACATAGCCCTGCTCTTTGCCGGATTTCAGTTGGCGGCTGCGCGGATCATCACTTTTCCAGCCTGTCACCTTGCCGACATAGTCCGGCCCCCTGCCCGTCAACTGCGGGCTCGGATAGTTCGCATCCAGGACCAGCCGGTTTTTCACGCGCACCATCAGCACATCGTCGGCAATGCCCCAGAAGCGGTAGCGGGCGGTTTCCGGCGCGGCAATTTTTCCGTTGTAGTACGCCACCCAGCGCCGCGGCTCCACCTCGTTCTCCACGCCATAGGCCTTCGGCGCTTCCTCCGCCTTCATGTAGGGCACCATGAACATGGTCGCGAATTTACTTTTCGGTGCGCGGAAAAAGCGCTTTTCCAACCGGGTCGGATTCCACGATCCGGCAAAGCTGCGGATCACCTCGACAAACTCGTTGTTCTTCTCGTTCTCCAAGGCTTTGTCTTTTTCCTTATCGCCGGTAATTTCAACCGCCAGGTCCGACGGCTTCTGGTCCGGTCCCATCTTCAGGTCGAAGAAGCGCCCTTCGAGCTCGTTGCCTGAACCCTTATTGCCGCCGAACAGGTCCAGCTCCAGGCCGAACCCGATTCCGCCGAGGCCGCCCTCATCCATGTAGCCCATGCCGCCCTTGATCCCGGTCATCTCCGGCATCTTGATATCCATCGATTTGGTCTTCGGCTTGGCCACAATATTTTTGCGCAGCTTCGGCTTCTGGACCTTCTTCTTCTTGATATTCACCGGGACCTGCAGCTTTTTCAGCTGCATTTTCGGGCGGCTCACCGGCTTGGCCTCAAAAACCTGCTCTTCCTTTTTGATCACCGTCACCGCCACGAACGACAGCGCGATCACAATCAGCACCGCATGAATGCCCAGGCTGATCAGGGCCGCGCTCGATTTTGCGTGCCCCGAGAAAAAACCTTTTTTAGCCATTTGCCGGATCTCCTGCTATGCCTGACGTACGCTGATCAGTGACCACGGAGACAAGGTCCGCGAAACAACCAGCTTACCCGATTCATCCGCCTTGACGGTGGAAATGTCGGTGGCGAGGGCCGCCGCTTTGAGCTCGGCCGTCTGCTCGCGGGAAAGCGGTTCCGGTGAACCCATCTTTTTCCACGCCGACATCGCGTCGCCATGGTCACGGTCCAGCACTTCCACCGTAAATTCCGCGCCGGCGTCCAGTCCTTCAAGCTGCAGCTCAAACGGAGTCGGCGATCCGGTGTCCAGGGTTTCCTCTGCAACGCCGCGGCCTTCGTAGGAACCCGGAATCGTCTGGGTCACTTCCGGCGGATAGTGATACGCCAGCGCCGCGACTTTTCCAGACTCCGGAACCCGGGTCACAATACCGGCCGGCGTATGCTCCAGCACCTCGGTGCCCAGCGTATTCAGCAGACGGTAGGTATGGAAGGTCGCCTTGGTGACGCCCTGGAAATTGATCATGCCGAATCCGCCATGGAACGCCGTATCGCCCGCGCCGCTCTCTTCGAACACATCCGTAAACGTCCAGTACGACAGCGAGTCCACGCAGCCGATGGAATCCACGTTGGCTTTGGCCACAAACGTCGCGGCCTGCAGGAAGTCGTGCGTATTATCGCGCGGCGACGAGCTGCTGCTCCACTCCGTCAGGTGAATCTCCGCCTTCGGGAACGGGCTGTTGTCGACAATCTCGCGCAGCAGCTTCAGGTCCTTGGCCGTGGCATCCACACCGCGGGTCAGCTTCTGCCCGGTACCGTGCTCGTCAAACGCCCAGTCCGTCGGATACGGATGCGTTGTAACAAAATCAACCGGCAGGTTGTTTTCATCGCAGAACTTGAAGAAATCGGCAAACCAGACCGGCTTCCAGTCCAGCGCGTCGAGGTCTTCGGCTTTCGTTACCGCCTTATGCTGCGTCAGGTCCTCGGTCTCTCCGTCAAAGCGGGCATCCGGCACAAAGTTGCTGGTGGACGGGCCGCCGACCATCAGGCGCTCATCGATGCCCTTGATGACCTTCGCGGATACGCGGTAGAGCTCAAAATATTCGCTCTTGGTTCCGTGCCAGAACGGATTCAGGTTCGGCTCGTTCCAGACCTCGAAATACCAGGTCAGCACTTCATCGATCCCGTAGCGGGCAATGACGTGCTCCACAAATTTACCGACCAGCTGTCCCCATTTATCATAGTCGTTCGGCGGGCAGGAATTCCCCTTCCACCAGAACACTTCGCCGTCGTTCGCCGCCATGTCTTTCGGCACAAAGCCCAGCTCGATAAACGGCTGCACCCCCATATCGAGCAGGCGGTCGAACAGCTCATCAATGTACTGGAAGTTATACGTAACGCTTCCGTCTTCATTTTCGCGGTAGACAAACATATCGTTATGGAACAGGCCGTGGAAACGAACCCGTTTAAATCCACACACCTCATTCGCCAGCTGCATCTGTTCCAGCCAGTTGGCGCGCAGGCCCTCATTCGCCCGGCCGGCCCCCACACACGGGTTCCAATGCGGTTTAAAAGTTTTCTGCGCCGCGGCTTTGGCGCCGGCTTCAAGTTTCAACGTCACGTTATTTCCTCCATATAATGATTCAAAATTTCCATCGGCATGCCGGGTCCCTGGTCGCCCGGGCAGTCGCCGCTAAAGGTATACACATACCCGAAGGAAAAAGTCATCCCAATACCCGCATACGTTACCCTGTTAATTAAAAATTCCAATGCCTGGAAATTTCCAGACATTGGAATCATCCCGCTGAACCCTGCGGGCAAGGGTCGGCTTTTGGGTTTTCGATCCATCCCCGCCGCACGCCGCGGCGGGAACGGTATACAGTCTATTCGCTGATCACCCGGAAGAACTCCTGATCCGCGCCGCTGAGGGGCACGTTGGTGGTCAGGTTGCCGGACGGCAGGTTGCTCAACACGGTAACCCAGTCTTCGAGGACCAGATTCTGTTTGCTCTGGAGACTGTAGAGCCCGAGGTTCTGCGATTCCCAGGACAGCGTTACAGTCGAACCGCTGATGCTGAACGCGGTAATGACCGGCTCTTCAGTCGGCGAGCTTTCATCGGTAAAGAACCGAACCTCATCCAGCTGCACGGATCCCGAACCCGCGGCATCATCGATAAAGATGATACCCACCGGATTACCGATGGCGTCCGGATCCGCTCCGGCGGTGAAGGTGTATGCACCGCTGACCGAAAACGGCGTGCTTCCGCCGGTCACGTAGTTCATCGAGTTGCTCACAACGACCACATCCGGGCCATCCTGATAGGCCAGGGCAACCGTAACCCCGAAGGAGCGGCCGGCCACCACGAAGCTGTAACCGTAACGATCGCCGTTGCCGATGGTTTGGCCGGTGATATTGTAGGTCTCACTTCCCGTGCCCGTCACAAAAATACGGCTTCCGTCCGTGGCCAGGCTGTTATTTTCCGTTTTCGCTCCGGCGCCCGAATCATCGCCCCAGTCGTCAATCAGCGTCCAGTCGTTGACGGTGCCCGAACCCTGAACACCGCTCACCAGTTCAAAACTGCCGTTGCGCAGGTCGGGGCTGATCAGGTAGGTGCCGTTCGGATCCACCAGGAAACTCCACGACCGGCTCGCCGCACCTTCCGGCATACCGGTTGCACTCACCGACACAAAATGCTTGCCGACCGACAATCCCGTGGCCGGTGCATACGTGATCGTTACCCCCGAGGCGGTATCATTGATCACCGATTCGGCCGTGACATTGACCCCGTCAACCGTCAGCACCAGCGAGTTTGTATCCACCTGGCTGGCCGCTTCCGCAATCACCACTTCAATAGGCGCAGCGGCGGACACGCCGGTCGCATCGGCAACCGGTGAGATCGACTGCACGGCAATGTTGCCGTAGTAGAGGCGGACTTCATCCACATAAACCGCGCCGCCGCCCGTATTATCGTCGATAATGATCACACCGACCGGATGGCCGATGGCATCGGGATCCTTGACGGCATCGAACAGATAGGAGCCGCTGAATTCGCCGAGCGTCCCGGTCGTATAAACCAGCGAATTGCTCACCACCTGAATCACGCCGCCGTCCTCATAGGCCAGGCCCACCGACACGCCGTTCGCGCGGCCCGGAACAGTCCATTTGAATTCAAAGATATCGCCGTCACTGATCGCATGGGTCGAAATGTTATACGATTCACTGCCCGCGCCGGTAACCAGGGCACGGGTGCCTTCCGTCGGAGAAGCGATCGCTTCGGTCTTCGCGCCTGCACCGGAATCATCGCTCCAGTCATCGATGCGGGACCAGTCGGACATGATCGGACCATAACCGGCGACACCGTCAACCAGTTCAAACCCGCCGTTCCGCAGGCCGGGTGCAATCAGGTAAACGGACGGATCGACCGCCGAATCGAACGCAAACTCGACCCTGTTGGTGTGTCCGTCGGAACGGGAGACATTCAACTGAACGTCATAGACCAGACCGAAATCCAGACCGCTGTGCGCATACTCGAATTTCATCACGCCATTGGTCGGGTAGCTCACGACGAGGTCTGCGGAGACATCCGTTGAGTTCACAATCAACTCCGCGGAGGAGTAAAGATTCGACAGCGAAACCGCCACGTTGGTAAAGACCACGGAGACCTCTGCATTGGTCGCAACATACAGGCTGCCGTCAGCCGGCGTTGTGCCGTAGTGCAGGTCCGGCGCGGTGGTGAAGGTTGAAAGATAGTTTAAAGCGGATCCACCAATACCGGCCACGCTGTAGAGCACCGTGTATTCTGCTCCGTTTTCAAGCATCATGACCGGCGTGTAGGTAAAGGGCGTCACTCCGCCCGTCTTCGTTCCGACCACGACTTCTGAACTGACATCATTTGTCACGCCGTCCACCACCAGGGCCATCGTGAAGGACGAAGTGTCCACCAACTTCTCGCCATCGGTCACCTGGACTTCAATCGTCGGCAGGTTCGTCACATAGGTCGCCCCGGAAACCGGCGTGATCGCGGTGGTCACATCCGGCCCGGCCGCATTTGTGCTGACGATGGCAAAACCATTGAACTTTGCGGAGGAGTCGAAGGAGATGGAATCAAGACCATTTGTTTTTTCGAAGGTAAAGCGAACCACAAAGTTCGTTGCATCCACAGTTTGCGGATTCAACGTGGAGGTGGACAGCGACTCTCCGTTGAAGGTAAAGGTCGAGTTCTGATTCGCCTTATCGCCGACACCGGCCAGATAAAGCGCATAGCCGCCGTCATCCAGGTATGCATCGAGGCCGGAAATGGTGATCGTTGTGGCGGAATAGGTATATTCCCTGAGCACGTTATTCGGCGTGGCGGAGCCGGTATAGGTTGACAAATTCCCGGATGAGGTAATGGTGATTCCGTTCACCGCATTCGAATAGTTCAGTGCCGTGTTATGCGCCTGCAGCACATTGATCACGTCGGCGCCCAGGATATTTTCCGTGATTCCCAGATCCTGAAAATCACTCACAGCAGCTTCAACATATGAACCGCCGCGCGATGTCGACGAATTATTCAAGTCAAACAGTATGGGCGCTGCCTGTACAGCAAGACCGCCCATTAACGCCAATGCAGCAACTGCACCTGATAGCTCTTTCATTTTTCTCATCTCATTACTCCTGTTCTTTCTTCTCTCGGCATAAAAGGCACAGGTTGCATCTCCTTGTGCCCGACAGTGGTTTTCTTCAGGTCATGAAGCGGCGGTAAATGAACAGCCTGCCGGCTCCCGCGGCACCATCCTGGGAAACGGGATTGGCACCATCTGCGAAGCCGGCGGTGCAAAAAGAATAAGCCCGGGTTGG
>JBFJYX010000158.1:0-6959 GCA_041622415.1 Pontiella sp. | reverse complement strand
GAATCTTTTTTCCTGTATGTGGCGCATGCGCTGCCGCATGGGCCTCTGGCGGCGTCGCCGGAGATGAAAAAGGAATATGAACGGAAGCGGACCGAAACGGGGCAGGGAAAGAAAGGCGTCTTTTCAGCGGCGATCTATGAGATCGATTGGTCGGTCGGCGAAATTTTGAAGACGCTGAAGGAGCAGGGCATTGATGACAATACCATCGTACTGTTTACCAGCGACAACGGGCCGGCAAAGGGTTCCGCCAAACCCTTGAGCGGGAAAAAGGGTAAAACCCTCGAGGGGGGGCAGCGCGTACCCACTGTAATTCGCTGGCCGGAGAGAATTCCGGCAGGGGACAACAACAAGATGCTGACGGCGATGGACGTGCTGCCGACGTTTGCAAAGCTGGCCGGTGCGACGCTGCCGGATGATCTCGTGATTGATGGTAAAGACATGATGCCGACGCTGGCGGACGGTGCGGAGAGCCCGCATGAATATTTTTTCTATGCCCATTGGGGTGTGTTGGAGGGTGTGCGCTGGAAGTCCTGGAAGCTACGCATCGTCGACGGCAAAGAGGCCCTCTACAATCTCGATGAGGATATTTCCGAGAAGAAAAACGTCGCGGCGGAACATCCTGAAATTGTGCAGCAGCTTAAGGCGGCGATGGAAGGTTTTGAAAAAGAGATGCGGGCAAACGTCCGTCCGGCGGGTGTTGCGGAGCATCCCGTCCCGCTTTCGATGACGGCTGAATAATGGTTTTCCAATGACTGGAAAGCAGGAGAAATTATGCGTGTAATAAAACTGTTAGGGTTGGCTCTGCTGGGGGCTGTTTCATGTTTTGCGATTCCGCAGGACCCGCCGAATATCATCGTCTTTCTGACGGATGACCAGGGGTATAACGATGTGGGCTGCTACGGCTCGCCGAACATCAAAACGCCGAATTTTGACCGAATGGCGGCGGAGGGTATTCGGTTTACCGATGCCTATGTCGGCTCGCCGGTCTGCGGTCCGAGCCGCTCCGCGCTGATGACCGGAAGCTATCCGATCCGCATCGGCGAACCGGGCAATAAGAAAAACCTGCACACGGTTCCCCACACGAAGGAGCTGATGATTCCGGAGGTGCTGAAACAGGCCGGGTACGCGACGGCCATTCTCGGCAAATGGCATGCCGGCGATTTCAAGAAGAAGGGCCATCCGCTCGATCAGGGCTTTGACTACTTTTACGGAACACCCCGGTTTAACGGTTTTACGAAGTACATTGCGGACACGAAAGTCCGCGCCCCGCTGATGCGTAATCGCGAGGTGGTGGTTGAAGCGATCGAACAGGCAGAGATGGATCAGCTGACGACGTGGTATACGGAAGAAGCCATTCAGTTCATCACAGAGAATCGGGAGCAACCCTTCTTTCTCTATCTCGCGCACAACATGCCGCATGTCCCGCTCGGCGTTTCGGATAAATTCCGCGGCAAGTCGGAGGGCGGGTTATACGGCGACGTGATCGAGGAGCTGGACTGGAGCATGGGGGAGATCCTGAAAACCCTCAAGGAACTGAAGCTGGATGAAAACACGCTGATGGTGTTTGTTTCGGATAACGGGCCGTGGATTGAAAAGGGCGTCATCGATGATCATGCCGGACATGCCGATCCGCTGCGCGGAGCTAAAATGAAATCGTGGGAGGGCGGCCCGCGCGTGCCGTGCATTGTGCGCTGGCCCGGAAAGGTGCCCGCCGGAAAAACATCCGACGCCATCGTGACCACCATGGATCTGCTGCCGACCTTTGCGGGGCTGGCGGGTCAGTCGCTGCCGAAGGACCTGGCGATCGACGGCAGGGATATCACGCCGCTGATTACCGGCGCGACCGACCAGTCGCCGCATGAATACTACTATTATTATTGCTACACCGATCTGCAGGCGGTCCGCGATGCGCGCTGGAAACTGGTGCTGCCCCGCCCGGCAAAGCCCGGATGGATGGGCTGGTGGGCGCGGATGATCGATGAAGTGAAAACCATCGAACTCTACGACCTGGCATCGGATGAGGGCGAAACGGTCAACGTGGCTGCGCAGCATCCGGAAGTGGTCGACCGGCTCATGAAAGCAATCGAACGGGCCCGCACCGAACTCGGCGATGCCGGTACCATCGGCTCCGGCGCACGCTTTTTCGACCAGGGCAAAAAACGCCCGGGCATCGCCAAATATCAGAAATGGAAATCCGGGAGGGCATCTAAATGAATCCGTGGAAGAGGATAAACCACCGATGGTCTGTATGCTGCCTGGCGCTGTTGGCCGCCGGTGCCGTCGTAGCGAAACCGCCCAATGTGGTGCTGATCTTTGCGGATGACCTCGGATATGGCGATCTGGGCTGCTACGGCGCAACGAAAATACAGACGCCGAATATCGACCGGCTCGCGGCGGAAGGCAAAAAGTTTACCGATGCGCATTCCTCGTCGGCCGTCTGTACGCCGTCGCGCTACGGCCTGTTGACCGGACAGTATCCGTTCCGGGCTCAGGGGGGTGAAGGCATCTGGAAACCCACGACGCTGGAAACGGCATTGCTGATTGATCCGGATACGCTGACTCTTGCGGATGTGTTTAAGCGACAGGGCTACGACACGGCGGCGTTCGGTAAATGGCATCTTGGATTTAAAACCGGGAAGAACGATTGGCAGGAGCCGCTGCGTCCGGGGCCGCAGGATCTCGGCTTCGACTACTATTTCGGGATGCCGGTGGTGAACAGTGCGCCGCCGTATGCATATGTCGAGAATGACCGTTTCTACGGCAGCGATCCTAATGACCCGCTCGTCTATGTCGGCCGCAACGGAGCGGGAGCGCATCCGATGTCAAAGCTTCCGCCGGAGGCGGGACACCGGACGCCGGAGCATTACAAAGGGCAAAACCAAGCCTATGCCCTGTTCGATGATTATGCCGTCGGCACCACACTCGCCGAAAAGGCCGTCGACTGGATGGAACACCGGGACGGGAAGCCCTTTTTTATCTACTTTGCCACCACGCAGGTGCATCACCCGTTTACGCCGGCGCCGCGTTTTCAGGGAACCAGCCAGGCGGGGCTCTACGGTGATTTTGCCCATGAGCTCGACTGGATCGTCGGCGAGGTGATGAAGACTCTCGAAGCGATCGGCGAGGCGGATAACACGCTGGTGATCTTTACCAGCGACAACGGCGGCATGTTTAACGCCGGCGGAAAAGCGGCCGCAAAACTGGGGCATAAAATCAACGGCGATCTGCTCGGTTCCAAGTTCGGCGTGTGGGAAGGCGGGCACCGCGTACCGTTTATCGCCTGGTGGCCCGGGCGGATTGAAGCGGGCAGTACCTCGGATCAGATGCTGAACAACGTCGACCTGAAGGCGACGTTTGCGGCCGTTGCCGGATGCGGGTTGAGTGCCGACGAACAGCAGGACAGCATCAATATGCTGCCCGCGCTGACCGGCAATCCGGAACAACCGCTGCGCACTGAAATGATTGTCACACCCAACAAGCCGAGCCACATGGCACTGCGCAAAGGGAAGTGGATGTATATTCCGGCGAAAGGCGACGGCGGTTTCAGCGGAAACGTGGCCGCGACGCAGCTCGTCCATACGCCGAACAGCGATATTAAAAACGGGAAGATTAAAAAGGGGGCGCCGCCGGCGCAGCTCTATGATCTTGAAGCGGACGTCAACCAGACGCAGAATGTGATTCATCAGTATCCGGAAGTGGCCGAGCGCATGGAGGCCGAGCTGAAGGCTTATCGTGACTAAACCATATTAATTCCGGTTATACGGGAAGAGGCCGGTTTTATAGGCTTCGGCGACCGCGGCAGGAGCGTTCTTGACGTTGAGCTTTTCGTAGATGTGGCGGATGTGGGTGTCGACCGTTTTGGGGCTGATGTTCAGTGCGGCGGCGATTTCTTTCTGCAGCTTTCCATCTGCAATACAGTGCAGGATTTCCAGTTCCCGGGGGGAGAGCAACTTTTGCTCCGCTTGTTGCTCTGGATGCTTCTTATGGTGGTTTATGAGGTATTTAGCCATCAAGGGGTCGAGTGTGGCTCCACCGTTCATGACGGTTCGTATGCCAGCCGTAATTTGATTAAGCGTCGACTCTTTGAGGAGATAGCCGGATGCACCGGCTGAGATGGCCCTAAGGACATCCTCCTCCCGATCGGACTGGGTGAGGATAATGATCTCCGCGTCGGGCACCGCCTCTTTGAACCACGGAATCGCCTCGAGGCCGGAGGTTCCGGGAAGGTGGAGGTCGAGCAGGATCAGGTCGGGAACCTTCCGCGCGGATAGATCCTGCAGGCTGCGCAGGGCGAAGTCGGCCGTGCCGAACTGACTTTGCAGTTCAATGTCCGGTTCGTCGCTCAGGGTGAAGGCAACAACGTCCCGAAACTCCGGGTTGTCTTCAACCAGCATGATTTTGATTTGTTGTTTCATTTCCATATCGCTCGATAGTTGTAACCACAAAAGCACGAAGGACGCATAACGTCACTAAGCATTTCCTCCGGAGTCTTTGTGCTCTTTGTTTCTTCGTGGTTGAAATCTAAATACTGTTTTGAATTTCAGGGTAATGCAGGTACCCCCTTCGGCCAGATCATTAATGCGCAGCTTGGCATGCAGCAGGTGTGCCCGGCGTTTGAGGGAGTGGGGGATATCGCTTACGCCTTGCCCGTTGTCGGCGATGATGAGGCGGATTTGCTTCGGGGAACCGGTCAGCCGCGTGGTGATGCGAGTGGCGTGGGAATGGCGGACAATGTTGGTCAGGCATTCCTTGTAGAAAAGAAAAAGGTCGATGCGTTTGCGCGGCGGGAGCCGATGAATGAATTTTTCGCCCTCAAAGGTTAGGTTGTGTTCGGCATCGGCAAGCAGGCGATCGGATGAGCGCTGCATTTCTTCCATCAGGTCGGCGCACAGTTCTTTTGCTTCAAGCAGGTTGGCGCAGTGGCGCGCGGCTTTGCCGCTGCGTTCGGTGAGCTGCCGGATCCGGTCGAGAATGCCGAGCAGGGTGTCGCGCGCATCGATTTTATTTTTGGCCATGTCGCCCAGCAGCCCGATGGCATGAAGGTTGGCGCCGAGTTCATCGTGCAGGTTGGCGGCAATGCGTTCGCGGAGATTCAACACCGCGCGCATCCGGAGTATCCAGCCGATCAGCAGGCTGATGATGATTCCCGCGGCCAGCAGCAGGGCCAGCCAGATCATGCGGCGGAGGTTAATCTGCTGGCGTTCATATCGCCGTTCGAGCTCTGTTGTGATCAGAGGCCGCTCCCGTTCCAGGTCATGGCGGCGGGCCAGCTGTTCCATCCATTCCCGGATAGGCAGAATCTCTCCATAGTGATTGCTCCCGTCCGTGATGGAATTACGTTGCTGGAGGTCGCCCTTCTTAGGGAGGAAAACCGGCTGTATTCCTTTTGCTACGTTCCGTCCATTGGATATGATCTCCAGTTCGGCCAGGCCGAAGTTTCTTCTTTTACCCGGCGGCATATAGGGTGTTTGGTAGGGATCGGGTACAGAAAGGCGGATATGACGGCACCGGGTTTCAGGTACATGGCGGATCAGGATGGCTCCGGAGTCATAGATGGTGTCGCGCCGATAATCCAGCAGGGGGACGGCATCGGAAAAGTCGGGCCGGTTGGCGCCTTCAATGAACAGGTGGTAAGGAACCCCGAAATCACTGTTTCCGAGCTGGGGAATATATTCGCTCATATCCGCACTGTGGATGCGGAGTTCATCAACAGTATATGTGTTCTCGAGATCAAGCGTGAAAGAATACGTATGGTTCTCCGGGAAGAAGGCCAGATGCGGATTGCTGTCGATTCCGCTGGATGCATCCATCAGGAACGGCGTGAATCCGTCGGTCAGGGCCTCCTTATTAACCGCCTCGACGCCCCAGCCCCCGACTTCGGATGAAACTTGTACCGGTTGAGCCAGCGCGACATTGCGATTGCCGCTGAATACCATAATCTCGGAAAGACAGAATATATAGTTTCCCTGCCGGGCATCCGGCATGAGCCGGCTGGCTTTGATACGAATCCATGATGCGGTTTTATCGGGAATGGGAATCACCAGGGGGGCCGTGCGCGGCAGGAGATGGTCGTTGGAGTCAAATCGGGCAATCACTTCGATTTCTGATCGGTCTTTTGATCCGATGATCACGTCAAATACCTCGGGGAATCCGTCTGCCTGGAGCCCTTTTTGCGCATCGTTCCAGAGCAGCGGAACCAACACGATTTGGTCAATGGTCGAGTTTTCGGGGAGCGCGATTTCCACCCATTCTCGCCGGTCGCGGCTTCCTCTCCTTGTTGAAAATCCATCCGATCGTGCCGGTACCGGTGCGCGGCGTAAAGCGGGCGAGCCCGGCGAGCTCCGTATCGATTTCCGCCAAACGGGCTTTGAGTTGAACGGTGGTGTGTTCGCAATAATACAGCTCGTTTGTAGCGGCCCATGTTGTGCCGCGTTGGCTCATGGCCAGTGTCAGGCACGTAATCAGGATACTCGGGAATCGGTACATAGTGCTCTTGTATCAGAATCAGATCCACCTTGTCATGGCAATGTTAGGGCGGGTTCTCCGAGCCCATCGTTCATCTGTAAAAGGGAACCGGAGCGGCATCAGGGAAACACCTGATAGGCGTATTTTCTCAATATGGATACATTACGTATGCGGGTCGAAAAGCAGTGGCACTTCTAATGAGACTGTAAACTGAAGAAAATCCGGGAAACATTGCCGGGGCAGGGTCGGTTCATGCGGGGGAGTTTATCAAATTGCCGAAGATCGTAATAAGAGGAAGTAACTCATTATGTATAAAACAGCAGGCATGACCGGGATGGTTCTGGCTCTGGCCGTCGGCGCGCAGGCGTCTCTCATATCAAATGGAGATGAGCTTAAGATTGATTTCGGAAATACGGCTCCGTCGTCGTCGGCGGCGGCCGATGGTTATGTGCAGTATAATTCCACTTCCGGTGAAGCGGTTGTTCTGATGACTG
>JBFJYX010000157.1:0-6997 GCA_041622415.1 Pontiella sp. | reverse complement strand
CTCACGCGCTCGATACGTGGCGGCGATCGCCTTGCCGGCGCGTCCTAGACGAGCGGTTGCGTAGCGTTCGATCGCCACCGAGTAGATGTCTTGGACCCAGAAGATCCACGGCCGCCTCGAAGGCAATAAAGTCCTTCATCTTCGACATATCAATGCCGTAGCAGTCCGGATAACGGATCTGCGGGGCGGACGAAACAATCACCACTTTTTTCATGCCGAGGCGGTCCAGAATGCGCAGGATACTCGTGCGCAGCGTCGTACCGCGGACGATGGAGTCGTCCAGCACAACCAGCGTGTCGTTTTTCTTCACGATCCCGTAGGTCGTGTCATAGACCTGCGCCACCAGGTCGTTGCGGTCGGCATCCGCCGTGATGAAGGTGCGCAGTTTGGCGTCTTTGGTCATCAGCTTTTCGACGCGCGGCTGGAAAGAAAGCAGTTCATCGATGCGCTCGGCGGTGATGCGGCCGCCGTCTTTAAGCAGATGGTATTTCATCCGCTCGCCGACCATATCCTTCACGCCTTCCACCAGGCCCCAGAAGGCGGTTTCGGCGGTATTCGGAATATACGAAAAGACGGTGTTCTCCAGATCATAATCCACGGAATCCAGCACGCGGCGAACCAGCGAACGGCCGAGATTCTTACGCTCCTGGTAAATGTCTTTATCGGTCCCGCGCGAGAAATAGATACGCTCAAACGAACACGGCGTCTTTTTCAGCGGTTCGTTCACTTTTTCCATCAGCACTTCGCCGGTGCGTTTCACCACCAGCGCATGGCCCGGCTCGATCTCCTTGACGGTTTCGATCGGCACATCAAGTGCGGTCTGAATCTGCGGGCGCTCGGACGCAATCAGCACAATTTCGTCGTCATGATAATAAAAGCCCGGACGGATGCCGCTCGGGTCGCGCAGCGCAAAAAGGTCGCCGTGGCCGATCATGCCGCACATCACATAGCCGCCGTCGAACGAACGCGTCGCCTTTTTCAGGACACGGACCAGATCCAGCTCCTGAATGATTTTCTCGGTAATCTCAATGCGGGTCAGCCCTTCCTTGCGGTATTTGCGGAAGAGGAAATCGTTGGCCTCGTCGAGGAAGTGGCCGATCTTTTCGAGCACCATCACGGTGTCGGCTTTATTTCGCGGATGCTGCCCGAGCTCCACGAGCATATCGAACAGCTCGTTGTTGTTCGTTAAATTAAAATTACCCGCAACCACCAGGTTACGGGTCATCCAGTTGTTTTGTCGCAGAAAGGGATGGCAGAACGATTCGCCCTGCGCACCGTGGGTGCCGTAGCGCAGGTGGCCGAGCAGCAGCTCGCCGGCAAACAGGACATTGTTTTTAACCCACTCCCCGTCGTTCATTTTTTCGGGGTTTTGCTCCCGCGCATCGGCAAAGGCTTTCACCAGGCGGTTGCGCACCGCCATGATCGGGTTCTTATCGGCCGAACGGGTGCGGAAAATATAGGGCTCGCCGGCAGGCATATCGAGCTTGATGGCACAGGCGCCGGCACCGTCCTGACCGCGGTTATGCTGCTTTTCCATCAGCAGGGTCAGCTTGTTAACCGCATACATTGCGGTGCCGTATTTCTCGATGTAGTAATCGAGAGGTTTCAACAATCGTACCGCGGCAATACCGCACTCATGGCCGATCCAATCGCTCATAACATACCGTCCTCTGGTTATGCTCGGGTTTGATTAGGAAAAGGCGCACCGTGCCTTAGAACATTCACGCCGTCAAGCTTCTCGGCGGACTTTTGCGCACGGCCGTTTCAGGAGCAATTTTGTCACATTCCGCAAGCCCTTTAAACACGACGTTTTCCGCTTTCTGCCGCTTTTTCGGCCGCCGAAACCCACCGCGCCGGATCCTTAAAAAGGGGCAGAAAGTAATGGGGACAAACCGCGCCTGCGCCGAAAAACCCCGGCTGGATCAGCCCTGCTTTTCCCCGGCCTCGTCCCTGGCCGTCGCCTCTTCACAGAGGCTCCGGGAAATCAGGGTGATCATTTCGGTCATGCGGGCCGTCTTTTTATTGAAGTAGTTGGTCACCAGCCCGAGGTGCCGCGCAAAAAAACGGCTCACGGCATTTTCGGGATACGCATAAACCGAAGCCGCATAGCCGACCCCCGCGTTCCCGCAATCGAGCAGCCGCACATGAATGAGCGCCTCGTAGGATCCGAAAAACCGTTTTCCGGTGGAGTAAAGAATAAGGTCGAAGGTGGTTTCCGAGGTCTGGATCCGCACGACTTCCGACAGATCGGTCCGCTCGCCCTTTCGGTTCACATAAAAATATTCCGCAGGCGCGGTCTGCTGAATGGAAAATTCGGGCTCCCCCTCCTCCAGCACCTGCTCAGCATACGCCGCCTGCACATGGCTCATCAGGTCCGGATGCGAAAAGACGCGCAGCGCGTCGTCAAAATCAACCGGAACAACGCCCGCAGTTTCGCAGTAAATCGGCCGCTTGCTCTCCAGCAGTGCCCGGGAAGGGCCCTCCGGCAGCAGCGCCGCGGTTTCCAGCGCCTGTGCGGAGAGCGTTCCCGACAGCAGCGCCGCAAGCATCGCACCACGCATCACGCGGCACGCTCCGGATCTATAATTTTTCAAGGGCATGCTCCCAGCGGCTGTCCTGCGCCTTGCGCGCGGCATTGGTTTTGAGCCGTTCATAGAGCGCGGCGTCTTCGGACACCCGTTTCATGGCGGCGAACATTTCGTCGGGTGTGCGCGCACCCACCACCAGCCCCGATCCGTGCGATTCCACAATTTCCTGCGGACCGCCTTCGTTCGAAACAATCGCCGGCAGCCCGGAGGCGTGGGCTTCGAGCACCACATTGCCGAAGGTATCGGTCAGGCTCGGGAAAACAAAGAGATCCGCACTGGCATAGACTTCGGCCAGCTCATCGCCGTAGAGATAGCCCGTGAAGACAATCTGGGGATCATTGTATTTCAGCTGCAGCTCATCGCGCTGCGGCCCGTCGCCCACCACAATCAGGTCGGCATCGCTGCCGGCATCGATGAGCCGCGTGAAGGCCCTGAGCATGACTTCAATGTTCTTCTCCTTCGACACGCGGCCGGCATAAATAAATTTAAAACTGCCGTTGCGGTTGTATTTATGCTGCCACATCGCACGGTTGCGGCGCGCCGGACTGAACCGCTCGCCGTTGATGCCGCGCGGCATAATATCGATCTTGCGCCCGTCAAACCCGCCGTCCATCAGCAGGGTTTTATACTGCCGCGTCGGAACCAGAACCTGATCGACGCTGCCGTAGAACCAGCGCATGAAACGCCAGGCGGCCTCGCCCATCTTTTCATCTTCGAGAATATCCGCAAAAAAGCGCGGAAAGTCGGTGTGGTAGATGCCTTTGGTTTTCAGGCCCAGCATTTTCGCAATGCCGAGCGCACAGATCCCGAGGGTGCCGGGCGTGGAAATGATGACTTCGTCAAACTGCTCCTGTTCAAAATAGGCCAGCATTTCCATGAAGGGGGGATAGCTGATGATCAGCGATTCATATTCCGGCATTTTGAACGAGCCGACCGGCTTGAAGTTTTTGATCGGAAAGTCCGCGCTCTGCGGGTCCTCCAGACTGGTGATGACCGTGATGTCCTTATCAAATTCCTTCGCCATGCCGGCGAGGGTTCGAATGGTTTTGGTGACGCCGTTCACATCGGTGAAGGTATCGGTGACCCACGCCTTTTTACCGCGCTTGCGATTGAGGTTTCCAACCATTGGAAAATGGTCGGCCACCTCGCGCAGCAGGGTTTCGTCTTTATGCTGCGTGGAAAAGGCGGTCAGGTACGGGGCAATGCCGAGCGCCACCGGACCGAGCGAAGAGATCGCCTGCAGCGATCCGATCAGCTCGCCCTTGCGGATTTTTTTCGCCGCCTTCTGGATAAAGACAAAACTGAGTTCCTGGCTGAGTTTGCAGGCCGCTTCAAAATTGGCCGCGTCCCCGTCCTCGGTCGACCGGTCCTTCGGCCGCTCCTCCAGCACCCGCGTGAGCTCCTCAACCATCATCTGTTCGATCTCGTTCATCTGCGTCTTCACATACGCTTTCTGAACCTTTTTCTGAAACGCCGCCTTCACCGTGGCGCGGAAGCCGGTGGGTTGCGGCTCTTTTTCATCCGGCGTTTCCGCCATCGTTTTGAGCACCG
The DNA here is from genome assembly GCA_041622415.1 of Pontiella sp. Classification (GTDB taxonomy): domain Bacteria; phylum Verrucomicrobiota; class Kiritimatiellia; order Kiritimatiellales; family Pontiellaceae; genus Pontiella. The sequence goes on along the minus strand of JBFJYX010000157.1, from coordinate 2,858 downwards.
CCCCGATGACCGAGCGGTCGCTGGTGCCCGGCGGCAGCAGGCGCTCTTTATAGTAGCAGTACGCAATGCGGTAGAGGCTGTTGGCCAGCCGGACGCTCGTGCCGCCGGCCCCGCCCGGCTCGTGCTGCCCCTCGCGGATAAACTCCAGGAAATCAATGACGCTCGGGGCAAACGGCGTCACCGTATGCGCACCGGCAATATAGAGCCCGCCGTGATCGTCCGATCCGCCGGTCAGCGTTTTATTCCACGGCTCCAGCCCGACCGGCACCAGATTATGCCGGTCCGCCATGGCCGAAATCATTTCCGGCGTGAGGCTTTTGAACACCGCATTGCTGATGTCGCAGGCGCGCGGGATGCGCGAACCGTTAATGCCTTCAAAGCGGTTGAACATCACGATCAGCTTTTCAAACAGGTCAACCGTCAGCCGGTCGTTGATGCTGAACAGCGGGTGCGCAATGGTATGAATCACCCGGTTCTGGTTCATGTACTGCTGCAGGTCGTAGATGTTCTCCCGGACCGCATCCATCTCGTGGAACTGGTTTTCCGTAATGCCCGAAACGAGGCAGTGAATCTTGCAGCCGTTTTCCGGAAAATAGGTTGTCAGCTCCGCCGAGAGAAAGGTCCCCGGCAGATGGGCAATCTCTTTGGCCCCGCCGATGCAGTTGTGGTCGGAAATCGTCACATAATCCATGCCCGCCTTGCGGCAGGCGTTATAGACATCGAGCGGTTCCATAAAACTTTCGGGCGCGCCGATGCGCCGCAGGAACCATTCCGAGGGGCGGTTGGAAAATTTACTGTGAACATGCAGGTCGGCCCGGGATACAGCAGTGATCGTTTTCATGGCCGCAAATTCGCCTCAGTCCGTTACGATGCGATGGGTTAATCATTAGGATTGCATGAGTTTATACCGCCCCAACTCCCCGCTTGATTTTCCGCCCGCCGGAACTAATATTCCCGCCCTTTATAAACCTGGACTCACCACAGAGCACTCAGAGGCACAGAGCCTCAGTAATTCCATTTCCTCTGTGCCTCCGTGTCCTCTGTGGTAAAAATATATGAACGACATTGAAACAGGCGGCTATGAACATCGGTTCGGCGGACTCTTCCGGCTCTACGGAAAACCCGCCATGCAGAAACTGCGCGCGGCGCATGTGCTGATCGTCGGCGTCGGCGGCGTCGGCTCCTGGGTGGCCGAGGCGCTGGCCCGCTCCGGCATCGGGCACCTCACGCTCGTCGACTGGGACGACATCTGCTTTTCCAACACCAACCGCCAGATCCACGCCATGACCGGCACCGCCGGCCGCGCCAAAGTCGATATCCTGGCCGACCGCATCCACCTGATTAATCCCGAGTGCAAGGTCACCGCCATCCGCGAATTCTATTCCGATAAAAATGCCGACGAGCTGATCCGGCCCGGCCTGGATTATGTCGTGGACGCCATCGACAAGAAAAACGCCAAGATCCACCTCATCACGCAATGCGCCGCGCTCGGCATTCCGGTCATCGTAAGCGGCGGCGCCGGCGGACGCGTGGACCCCTCCAAAATCCAGACGACCGACCTGCGCGACTCCTTTAACGATCCCCTGCTCGCCGCCGTACGCAAACAGCTGCGGAAAAATATTCCGGGCATGCATCTGAAGCACAAAAAGAAATTCGGCATCCCCTGCGTCTTCTCCGCCGAAACCATCCGCTATCCGCACCCCGACGGCGGCATCTGTTTTGAAAAACCCGCCGCGGGCGACGGCCCCAAACAGCTCGACTGCCAGTTCGGCTTCGGCTCCGCCACCTTCCTCACCGGAAGTTTCGGCTTCGCCATGGCCGCTAAAATCATCAACGACCTCACCGCTGACGCGGGGTCGCAGGTCTAAAAGTCTTTCGGTCGAAAGTCGAAGGTCTAAAAGTCGAAGGTCTAAAAGTCGAAGGTCGACATTGAACTTTCCGACGTTCGACCCAGCGACCTTCCGACCTTCGACCCAGCGACTTTCGACCCAGCGACTTTCGACCCAGCGACTTTCCGACTTTCGACCCAGCGACTTTCCGACCTTCGACCTTCGACCTTTCGACCTTTAGATCTTTAGACCTTTCGACCCAGCGACCTTCGACCCTCAAGAAACCAGCGCGAGCTCGGTGCAGGATCCGAAGAAGCCGATCGGCTGCGTGCCGAGGCGGCGTTCGCCTTCCCAGCGCCGGATCAGCTCCTGCTCATTTTTGCGGTGCGTGTCGTCCAGCAGAATCCGGCACTGCGGATCGAGATGCCGGCCCATCACCGGAAACAGGCCGTAGCGTCCGCCCCTGATTTTACCGGGCGGGCCGTCGCAGATCACCATGCCGAAATTATCCGGCACGGTTGCCGGCACGTCATACCACTCGAACTCGCCATACGATTTCAGCGGCGCATGGCATACCGTCACCCGCTTCAACTCCAGCGCTTCCAGCACATCGCTCACGTGGCGGCTCCAATGCGGATGATGCTCAAAGGCCCAGGCGCGGCGGTCATATTTTTCCGCCAGCAGGGCAATCAGCAGCGTCGTTGCGCCGGAGCCGCATTCCAGGATCGGCCCGTCGCTTTCGCGGAACAGCCGTTCAACCTGCTGCAGGTAGCGGGCGCTGGCGGAATAGCCGATGTTGCCCCAGGCGAGTAAAAGCTGGATGCGCTGCTGCCAGCCCAGCGGTTTTTCGGATTTAAGATATTCGCGGACTTTCCCGATAACGCGTTTGAGGTTTCGGCTTTCGAGTCGCCGCTGCTGTGCTTTGGAAGACATGCAGGCTCCTTTCGTAGAGATTATTCCGGTGGGCAATGCGTCGGCATTGCGTTCGGAATATTGAACCGCCGCGTTAGCTGCCGATTGGCCGCGTAT
>JBFJYX010000156.1:0-7004 GCA_041622415.1 Pontiella sp. | reverse complement strand
GGCTTTGCCGAGTTCATATTGTTCGTCGGTTGTCGTGTGGGGTCCAAGTACGCCGATGTGCAGTTTCATGGGGGGGATGGGTTTAAGGGTTGAAGGGTTGCAGGGTTGAAGGGTTGCGGGGTTTAAGGGTTTAAGGGGTTCAAGTTTCAGGTTTCAAGTTTCCGGTTTCACGTCTCAGATATTCGCTGACGGTTTGGATGTCGGTTTTGCAGTTTTCGATGTTGGTGTATTTGTTTTCGAGGAGCATCCAGCGGCTGTATTTTTTCTGCCGGAGGATTTCCAGGCATTGGAAGAATCCGGAGTTGCCGTGGCCGAGGGGCTGCGCGGGGCCGTCGTCGGTTCCGTCTTTAAGGTGGACTTCGCAGATGCGGGGGTAGAGCTGTTCGAGGATTTCGGCGGAGTTGAGGCGGCTCATGGCGAAGGCGTTGCGGGTGTCGAAATAGATGCGGAGCTGGTCGGAGCCGACGCGGTCGAGCAGTTCGAGCTGTTTGTCGGCGGAGAGGGCGTTTTCGGTGCCGATGATGAGGCCGGTGCCCCGGGCGAGGCGGCAGAGGAAGCGGTAGTGTTCGACGGTGTGGAGGAAGTCCTCTTCGGTGTGGATATGGCTTTCGCAGAAGCTGGGTACCTGGAGTTTTTCGATGCCGAGTGCGGTGGCGGTTTTGACGGCGGCTTCGAAGGCGGTGCGGATGATGGCGGCGTCGGCGGGGCGGCACATGCTGTGTTTGCAGCAGGCGTTGATTCCAAGGGTTGGAACGTGGATGTTCCAATGGTTGGAAAGGGTGCGGATGCGCGCTTCGTTGGCCTCGGCATTTTCGAGGTCGATCTCGAGGGCGGCGAGTCCGGCGCGGGCGGCCCATTCGAAGCGGGCTTCGAGGCCGGTGACGGGGAGTTCCCATTCGCAGATGCCGATTTTCATGGGGCTGAGTTTTAAGCTTTTGGTTTTAAGTTTCAAGGCAAATGACCTAGTCTGCAGGGGCATGATAACCAGACTTCTTAAACGGCCGGCGATGATCCTGTGCATTTTACTGTGCACGGCGTCGGTGTTGTTCGGGGAGGCGGATTCGGTTGAGTATAAGGTGAAGATCCGGGGTGCGCGGGATAATGCCGTGAAGCGGGCGATCAAGGATACCTCGCGGACCTATATGATGCGGCACCGTCCGCCTTCGACGATCGGCCAGCTGAAGCGCCGTATGGAGAAGGATGTGGCGCTGATTGAAACGATCCTTGAGGCGAACGGTTATTATGACGGCCGTGTGACGATTGAGCTGGAGGAGGACGAGTCGCCGCTGCGCGTTTATATTCGCGTGAAGCAGGGGGAGTCGTACCGCTTCCGCAAGGTGGAACTTCTTTTTACGGGGCCGGACGATGAGCGGCTGCTGGCGATTCGGCCGACGATCCGGCGGAAGAACCGGGCGGTGGCGTCGGATGTGTTTAATGAGCAGCGCCGGATCGTGGATGAGATGGCGCGGCGGGGGTATCCGTTCGGCGTGCTGAACCGCCGGAGTTTTGAGGTGGACCGGGAGCGGAAGGTCGTGGACCTGGTGCTGGAGTTTGACCCGGGCCGGCTGGCGAATTTCGGCGCGGCGGAGGTGCAGGGGCTGACGCGTATTCCGGAAAAATATATTCACCGCCAGATTCCGTGGGATGAGGGGGAGCGGTATGACTCGAAGCTGGTGCGCGATTTTGAGACGCGGCTGCTGGGGACCGGCCAGTTTGGTTATGCACGGGTTCAGCCGCTGAAGAACGGGGTGAGCACCAACGTGATTCCGATGCAGATTGCGCTGAAGGAGCGCAGCATGCGGACGATCCGGCTGGGAGTGAATTATTCGGATGTGGGGCCCGGGGGCAAGATTTACTGGGAGCACCGGAATGTGTTCGGCGGCGGGGAGCGGCTGGAAACGTCGATGAGCGGCTCGCCGATCGAAACGACCTGGGAGGGGCGGCTGATCCGGGCGGGCTTTCTGGACGGGCGGCAGAGCCTGGTGCTGGAAGCGGAGGCGGCCTATGAAACGACGGATGCGTATGATTCGACGGGGGCCAAGGTGCAGGGGCTGGTGCTGCGCGACTTTACGCCGAATATCCAGGCGGGGCCGGGGGTGGGGTATACCTATTCGCTGGTGGACCAGCTTGATGAACGGGACCAGTATGCCTATGTGCTGTTTCCGGTGCAGGGGACGCTCGATTATCGCGATGACCGCCTGAATCCGCAGCGCGGGTTCCAGATGTTCGGCCGGACGACGTGGTATGAGGATACGCAGGGTTATCACTCGTTTCTGAAGACCGAGGCGGAGCTGCGGAAATATTTTATGCTGATCGAGGATATCCATCTTTCGGCGGCTTTCCGGCTGGCGGTGGGCAGCATCGACGGAACGGATGTGACGGGCGTGCCGGCGGATGAACGCTATTATGCCGGGGGCGGCGGATCGATCCGCGGCTATGAATATCAGTCGGTGGGTCCGAGGCAGGATGGCACGCCGACGGGCGGCAGCAAGCTGATGGAATTTTCGGCGGAGCTGCGGGTGCAGCCGGGCAGCCGGCTCGGCTATGCGGCTTTCCTGGACGGCGGCACGGTTTATAATGACCTGATTGATAACGACGAAAACCGTGCGCTGCGGTACGGCGCGGGGCTGGGGCTGCGCTGGTTTACGACCCTGGGGCCGTTGCGGTTCGATCTGGCCTATCCGCTGAATCCGGATGCGGATCAGAAAGAGCAGCTGCAGTTTTATATCTCGTTGGGACAGGCCTTCTGATGAAAAAGAGACGCTTCATATTCCGGCTGGTGCTGGTGGTCCTGCTGCTCCTGCCGGTGCTGGTGGTCCTGCTGGTGCAGACGCCGCCGGGCAAAGCGCTGCTGGCGAAAGGGCTCTCGAATGCACTGAGTGCCCCGGAGCATATGGAGGTGCGCATCGGCACCATCACGGGCTGGATTCCGGGCAGCGTGAACATCAGCTCCCTTGAGGTGGGCGATGCGGAAGGGGTCTGGATTTCAGGCAAAAACCTGCACTGCCGCTGGATGATTAAAGAGCTGTTGGATAAACGGGTGCGGCTGCGCCGGTTGAGTGCGGACGAAATTGTCTGGCACCGTTTTCCAAAGATCGGACCGCGTGCGCCGCGCACCAAAAAAGAGGATGCCGGGTTCCAACTGCTGGAAATCCGGCTGGACGGCCTGGACATTGAATCGCTGAAGCTGGAGAAGGGCGTGGCCGGCGTTCCGCTGGATTATTCGGTGCATTCGGGCGGCGTCAGCTATCTGTTGGGCGGCCGGCTGACGGGCGACCTGGCGGTGAGCGGTGATGCCGAGGGCCGGGTTGTACTGGACGCGGAGCTGGCGGGGCGGGCCACGGATCGGTTGACGGTGACCGCCAACCTGGATGAGCTGGTGCATCCGACCTTCGGGCTGGACTACCTGGCCGGCACGGCGGAGGCCGTGATTAGTTCGGAAGGGGTGAAGGCGCAGCTCGGCCTGGACCTGATGTATGCCGGGCAGGAGGGGCACCTTTCGACCGGACTGCACTATCGCGACCACCGGCTGGATTTTCAGGATATTGAATATGCCGACGCCGACCAGTCGCTGCTGGGCGATGTGGCGCTGACCTTCACCAACCATGCGGTGGGTGTGGCCGTGGACGCCACCTTTGTGGATGTGAATACCAACCGCTATAACCTGGAGGGGCGCGCCCGCGTGACGACCGTCAACCGGCAGTGGGGCGTTGACCTGCAGCGGCTGGATATTGAGGTGTGGGAGACCGTGGCTTTTTCCCTGTCGGGCGCGCTCAATGCCCGGGAGGTGAAGCTGAACGGCGTGCTGAAGGAGATGGATTTCCGCAACCTGCCCATGGGCGGATGTTCGAATTTCACGGGCACGGTGAACGGTTCTGTCTCGGTCATTGGACCGCTGGAGACCCCGGCGGTGAATGCAGAGGTGCGCGTGGGCAAACTGCGCAGTGTGAAGGGGGCGCTCGATGAACTGCCGCCACTGGATTTCCGGGTGCAGGGCGGGATTGCGGAGGGGCGCCTTTTTGCGGATACCTCCATCACCAACTATGCGAAAGGCCACCTCGCGGCGGGGGGCGGCATGCCCTGCGAATTTTCGCTGCGGCCGCTGATATTCAAGCCGGAACCCGCGCTGACGGATGCCGACGTGAATGCGGACCTCGATCTGGATATTTTCAACCAGCTGGCCTTTTTCCAGAACCAGCGGCTGCGCGGCGCGATTCAGGCCAGGGTCAGCTATGAAGACCGCCGGCCGTCCGGATATCTGCGTGTCCTGAACGGGCGCTATGAACATTTTGACCTCGGGATCGTGATCCGGGCATTCAATGCCGACCTGGAGGCCACGGAGCAGGGGTTCCGGATTGTGGAGGGTCATGCCTCCGGCTCCGGCGACGGGACCATCCGTTTTACCGGCGGCCTCGGCTCCGGCGGCCTGGACATTAACCTGGCGTGTTCCAATGCCTGGATTCTCAACCGCGATGAAATCGAGGCGCAGGTTTCCGGCAACCTGCATGTGGGCGGCCGGCTGTTCCGTCCGGATCTCAGCGGAGAACTCACGATCGACCGCGCCGATATTCTGCTCGATAACATTGTCCGCGATCCGCCGCCGGTCCTCACCAACTATGATCGTGCAAACCCGCAGGCGGGAGTGACCGCGCGGGCCAAACCGCGGAAGCCGCCGCCGGTGGGGCTGGATATCCGGCTGTTGCTGCCGGATCAGATTTTTGTGAATGCCTCGATGATCGAGGCGGTGCTGGGCGGTTCGCTGCGGGTGGTGGATACCCCGCAGGGCGTGTCGGTGCGCGGTAAAATCGAGCCGCGCCGCGGGTTCGTCAGTTTCATCGGCAAAAAGTTCCGGTTTACGGAGGGGGAGATTGTGCTGGACGGCTCGATTCCCACCATGGCTGTTCTCGATAACCTGACGGCGGAATATTCCCGCCGCGACGTCACGGCGCAGCTGATCCTCAACGGCCCCGCCAACGATCCGCGCTTTAGGCTGGAGTCGACCCCGGCCATGCCGGAGGACGAGGTGCTCTCGCAGGTGCTGTTTAATCGCGATACCAGCTCGATTTCGCCCTGGCAGGCCTATCAGATTGCTGTGGCGGCAAAGCAGCTCTCGGGCGGCCTGAACGGGCCGGGCTTCATGTATCAGATCCGCCAGGCCGTCGGCATTGATACGCTGGAATGGCGCGAAGCCGAAGCCGCCGGCGAGGCGTCTTCGGTGGCGGCGGGCAAATACCTCACCTCCGGACTTTATGTGGAGGTGAACCAGACGCTCGATGCCCAGGCCCAGACCGGATTTACCGCCGAGCTGGAGATTTCCCGCCACTTTTCCGTGGAAACCTATACGGGGCCGCAGATGCGCCCGGGCATCGGACTCAACTGGCGAAACGACTATTAACCGCCGGTTTCCGCCGTTTTTCTTTATTCCATAAAATACCTACACGTATTTCCTTAAATCCGTCTTGACGGGTTAAACAGTCATCATTATACATGATAAAAACCATAACAAATTCACAGTTTGACTGGAGAAGCTAAATGAAATTATCAACCAAAGGGCGCTACGCAACCCGCATCCTGCTCTGTATTTCCCGATTGCAGGGTGATCAGCCTGTTCCGAAGAAACGGATTGCCGAGCAGGAAGGTATTTCAACCGATTATATCGAGCAGATCATTGTCCCCCTGAAAAACGCCGGCCTGGTGAACAGTGTGCGCGGCCTGCGCGGCGGATTCCGCCTCGCGAAAGATCCCGCGCAGATTACGGTGTATGATATCCTGTCCGCATCCGAGGGCGATATCAATCTGGTGGGCTGCCTGGCGGAAGGCTGCAGTAAATCCGATTCCTGCGTCGTTCAGCGGGTCTGGCAGGGCGCCAGTGATAAACTGCGGGAATATTTTTCCGAAATCACCCTGCGCGAACTGCACGACGACTATGACAAGCGTACGGCGGATCAGCCGATTATGTTCAATATTTAATTCTAATGGAGATTAATCATGCCGTTATATGATGACATTACCCAAACCGTAGGACGTACCCCGCTGGTTAAACTGAACCGCATCACCGAAGGCCTGCCGGGCACCGTGGCGGTGAAGCTTGAATCCCGCAACCCGCTTTACAGCGTGAAAGACCGTATCGGGGTTGCCATGATCGAAGATGCCGAGAAAAAGGGTCTGATCAAACCGGGGTCCACCCTGATTGAACCGACGAGCGGAAACACGGGGATCGCCCTCGCATTTACCGCCGCGGCCAAGGGCTACAAACTGATTCTGACCATGCCCGAAAGCATGAGTATTGAACGCCGCCGCCTGTTGCAGGTGCTCGGTGCCGAGCTGGTGCTGACGCCGGCCGAAAAAGGGATGCCGGGCGCAATCGCCGAAGCGGAAAAACTCGTCGGCGAAAATCCGGATGCCATCATGCTGCAGCAGTTTGACAACCCGGCGAACCCGGCGATTCACCACGACACCACGGCTCCCGAAATCTGGGAAGATACCGATGGCGCGGTCGACATCTTTGTGGCCGGTGTAGGTACCGGCGGCACACTGACCGGTGTGGGCGGATTCCTGAAAGAGAAAAAACCGGAAGCCAAAGTGGTGGCGGTTGAGCCGGTTCAGTCCCCGGTCATCTCCGGCGGCAAACCCGGTCCGCATAAGATCCAGGGTATCGGCGCCGGTTTTATTCCGAACAACCTGAATACCGAACTCATCGATGAAGTGATTACCATCGAAGGCGACGACGCCGGCGCCATGGCCCGCCGTCTGGCCAAAGAAGAAGGGATCCTCTGCGGAATCTCGGCCGGCGGTAACGTTTATGCCGCGGTTGAGCTCGCGAAAAAACCTGAAAATGCAGGCAAGCTGATCGTTACGGTCATCTGCGACACCGGTGAGCGTTATCTCTCCACCTGGCTGTTCGAAGACGCCTGATCGTTTCCAATCCCTGGAAATACAACACGCCCCGCATTCCGGGGCGTTTTTTTTTGTGGCCGCCCGGCCGGTCGGCCGGGTGCGACCCG
>JBFJYX010000155.1:0-7024 GCA_041622415.1 Pontiella sp. | reverse complement strand
GCCGTTTTCCAATCTTCGGAATACGGCGACTGCACGGGCGCGGTTTCGCTGCGGAACTGCCCGAGCATCACATAGCCCGCCAGCTCGTCTTCCACCATGATCGGCGCGGTGACCTCGCGCATGCCGGCGTGGCAGGTGTAGGTGATCATGTCTTTGCGCTCGAAGGCAACCGTCATCATTTTATGGTCGAGGGCGCGGCATTTGGAATCGAAACCCAGGTCCTCGCGCAGCAGGCGGCAGTGGTCGCAGTTGGGCCGGTTGACCTCGTCGGGATAGATGAGCCGTCCGTCGGGGCTGAAGAGCGACACCCGGATATCGTGCAGCTCGGTGTAGAGATCAAAGATCTCCGACACCTTCTGGCTGATCGTATAATGCATGGATTCGAGCATGGCGGTCCCCGGTTTGCGGATGCGGGTCTACACATCACGGACAAATAAAGCGGATGCCGCTTTATTTGTCCATGTCTTTGCCCCGTTATCCCATAGCCAGGACCTGAAAGTTTCCATACATTGGAACATTCATAAATAGATTAATCAGGAGGACAACCCATGTATGATGAGAAAGTAGTCGCCGAGGCCCAGGCCATTCATAAAGAAGTTTACGGCGTTGAGCCGACCACCGTTTCCTACGCGCCGGGCCGCATCGAAGTGCTGGGCAACCACACCGACTACAACGCCGGCACCACGTTCTCCTGCGCGATCAACTACGGGCACTGCTTCTGCATTTCCAAGTCCGACAAACCGGGCATCCACGTCACCGCCGGCGATGTCCGCGAATCCTATGAATTTTCCGCCACCTGCGATGAAAAGATCGACAGCTACTGGGCCAACTATGTGAAAGGCAACTTTTACTACCTCGCCAAAGACCACGGCATTCTGGTGGACGGCATCAACTGCACCTTCCTCGGCTCCATCCCCATGGGCGCCGGTCTCTCCTCGTCCGCCGCGCTGGAAGTCGCCACCACCTTTGCCGCACTGACCTATGCCGGCAAAGAGATCGGCAAAGACATCACTAAAAAGGACATCGGCATTCTCGCCCAGAAGTGCGAAAACATTTTCGCCGGCTGCAGCTGCGGCCTGCTCGACCAGTTCTCCAGCATCTTCGGCGTCCACCACGGCCTGATCCATTCCGATTTCCGATCCCTGGAAACCTATCCGGTCAAACTGCCCGACGACGCCATGTTCCTGATGATCAACCCGCACATCAAACATAAGCTGGCCGACTCGCCCTACAACGCGCGCCGCCAGAGCTGCGAAAAAGCCGCCGCCGAACTCAACGCACTCGTCGACTACGAAGTCGCCGCCCTGCGCGACATCAAGTTCGAGGATTTCGAAGCCCTCAAAGGAAAAATCGATGCCGAAGCCGCGAAGCGCGCCACACACGTGGTCTGGGAAATCCACCGCGTGGAAGACGGCGTCAAACTGCTGGCCGACGGCAAAATTGAAGCATTCGGACAATATATGTTCGATTCGCACGGAACCTCCCGCACCGCTTTCGAAAACTCCAGCGATGGACAGGATATCGTCGTTGACGCCGCCAAAGAAGCCGGCGCCCTCGGGGCCCGCCTGTCCGGCGGCGGATGGGGCGGCAGTGTCTGCGCACTGGTCAAAGCCGACGACGCCGACCGCATCAGCGAACAGGTCATCGCCACCTGCAAAGCCCAAGGCCTCGAACCGACCATCGAGAAAATCGTGCCCTCCCAGGGTGCCCAGATCATTAAATAATGAAACGTGACGGTTGAGCCGCGATGCATCTTCTGCATTAATCACGGCTCACGTTTCACGCCTCTCGAAAGGATTTATCCCATGAAAGTATTAGTTGCCGGCGGAGCCGGCTATATCGGCAGCGTCACCACCGAAATGCTCTGCGACGAAGGCCACGATGTCGTGGTTTTCGACAACCTCGAACGCGGCTACCGCCCCGCCGTCGATCCGCGCGCTAAATTTATCCAGGGCGACCTGCGTTATAAAGAGGACATCAAAAGCGCCCTGCTGGCCGAACGCCCGGACGCGGTGATCCATTTTGCGGCCTACATCGAAGTCGGCGAATCCATGGTCACCCCGATGCCGTTCTACGAAAACAATGTGAGCGGCTCGCTCAACCTGATGAACGCCATGGTCGAGTCCGGCTGCAAAAAGCTGATCTTCTCCTCCACCTGCGCCACCTACGGCACCCCCGAACGCATTCCGATGGATGAATCGCTGCCGCAGAAACCCGAATCGGTCTACGGCGACTCCAAACTGCTCTGCGAACACATGTTCCAGTGGGCCCAGGATATCCACGGCATCGAATGCGTCTTCCTGCGCTACTTCAACGCCTGCGGCGCCACCGAGAAATACGGCGAAGCCCACAATCCCGAAAGCCACCTCATTCCGCTCGTGCTGCAGGTTGCCCAGGGCAAACGCGAAAAAATCTTCATGTTCGGCGAAGACTATGAAACCCGCGACGGCACCTGCGTCCGCGACTACATCCACATCAAGGACCTCGCCCAGGCCCACATCCTGGCCCTGAAGCCCGGCATCTCCGGCCCCTTCAACCTCGGCAACGGCGACGGCTATACCGTGAAGGAAGTCATCGAAGTCTGTCGCGAAGTCACCGGCCATCCGATCCCGGCTGAAGTCCAGCCGCGCCGCGCCGGCGACTGCACCGCCCTCGTGGCCGATGCCACCAAAGCGCGCACCGTCCTCGGCTGGGATCCGCAGCACGCCGACCTCAAAGAGATCGTGCAGAGCGCGTGGGACTGGCACCAGAGCCACCCCAACGGCTATGAATAAAAGTTTGTAGTTCCGCCTTCAGGCGGTCATTCCGGAAAGCCCCGCCCAACAGCGGGGCTTTTCTGTGCGGCACGGTCGTTGCGTCTGGGAATCCACCCCGTTGCGGAGCAGACCCCGGACCCCCTTCGCGTTTTATTTGCGGAACGGGGAATCGGAGAATCGGGATTTGAAGGTGCTCCCGGTCGGCTCGTCGGATTCCGGTTCTTCCCGCGGCGCCCTGCGCGGCGGCCGTTTCGGAGCCGGTCTTCCGGGCGGGGCCAGCCCCTCGCGCTCGGCACGCAGCTGCTCAATTTCCTGCGGCTTTATCGGCCGCGGTTTTTTCGGTTTGATGCTGAGGGGAAATCCGCGCTCGCGCGGTTTCAGCTCCATCTGCTCCGGGCTGCCCTTCGGCATGCCTTTGTAGGTGTGCAGATAAAATTCTTCAACCCGGTTACGCGCCCATTCCGCCTTTTTCAGAAAGGCCAGCGCGCTCGCAATCGTCGGCTGGATCCGGAAACATTTCAGTTCAATCGCGGCATCCAGTGTGCGCCACCCGTAAAATTCCACCAGCTCCGTCAGCATCGCTTCGGCCGACAGGCCGTGCAGCGGACTGTTCTGCAGTTCTTCATTTTCCATACTCGATCCTCTATCCAGTTAACGCCCGGATCATACAACGGATCGGCGCGCGAAACAGGAATTAAACCACGGCATTTTCAGCCCGCCCCAATACTCGTTCCCTTAAAATATTTCCCTGCCGCGGTGTTTGCCCTACTCTCCGCCGCCATGCAGAACTTTTTTCCAGGACAACGATGGATCAGCGAAACCGAACCCGAGCTGGGATTGGGGATCGTGGTGGAGGCGAGCGCGCGCGCCGTGCAGGTCTTTTTTCACGCCGCCGGCGAAATGCGGAACTATGCCGCCGCAAATGCCCCGCTGAACCGCGTGCAGTTTGCCGCCGGCGACGAGGTGGAATCCAACGACGGCAAAAGCTTTACCGTCGATTCGGTGGAGGCCAATGCCGACGGCCTGATCACCTATGTGTCCGCCGACGGTTTCCAACTGCTGGAAACCGACCTTTCGGACACGTCGAGTTTTGACCGGCCGGAAACGCGGCTGCTTAACGGCCATGTGGATGAACACGCCCGCTTTGAACTGCGCCTCGAAACGCTGCGCCTGCGGCACCGCTACTCCAGCCTGCCGGTGCGCGGCCTGCTCGGCGCACGGATCGACCTCCTGCCGCATCAGCTCTACATTGCCAAAGAAGTCAGTGAACGCCCCCTGCCCCGCGTGCTGCTGGCCGATGAAGTGGGCCTGGGTAAAACGATCGAAGCCTGCCTGATTCTGCACCGACTGATGGTGTGCGGCATGGCGCAGCGCGTACTGATTGTCGTGCCCCACGCCCTCATCCATCAGTGGTTCGTCGAGCTGCTGCGCCGCTTTAATCTTTCGTTCCGCATTTTCGACGAGGAGCGCTGCCGGGCCATCGAAGCCGGCGATCCGGGGACCAACCCGTTCCACGACGACCAGCTGGTGCTGACCCATATTGAATTCCTGGCCGAACACCCCGAGCGCGCTGCCCAGGCGCTGGCCTGCCGCTGGGATATGCTGATCGTCGACGAGGCGCATCACCTGCACTGGTCGCCGGACGAAAGCAGTATCGAATACAACATCGTTGAACAGTTTGCCGGCCGCATTCCCCGCCTGCTCCTGCTGACCGCCAGCCCGGAACAGATGGGCATCGAAAGTCACTTCGCCCGCCTGCACCTGCTCGATCCGCAGCGCTACCCCGATGTCGAAAGCTACCGGACGGAACACGATCAGTATGCCGCCCGCGCCGCCGAAATCAGCGCCCGGCTCGATTCGATGGATGAAGCGGAGCTGGCCGAAGCGCTGGACCGCCACGGCGTCGGCCGCGTGATCTTCCGCAACACACGTAAAAATATGACCGGGTTTCCCCGGCGCATTCCCCACCTGATTCCGCTGGAAGCCGAGACGCCGGCAACCGATACGGACGCGCGGATCCACTGGCTGGTGCAGTTCATCACGGATCATCCGTCGGAAAAAGTATTGGTCATCGGCAAGACGGCGGAAGAAGTCATCGCGATTGTGGATGCCGTCAAAAGCCGGTCCGGCGTCGACATCGCCCACTTCCATGAGCAGATGCCGCTGGTGCAGTGCGACCGGCAGGCCGCCTGGTTTGCCGAGCCGGACGGCGCCCGCGTGATGGTGGTTTCCGAAATGGGCGGCGAAGGCCGTAACTTCCAGATGGCCTCGCACCTGGTGCTGATCGACCTGCCGCGCGATCCGGAACTGCTGGAGCAGCGTATCGGCCGGCTGGACCGCATCGGGCAGCGCGGCGACGTCCACATTCATGTGCCGTTTATCCGGGGCGGCGCCGAAGCGCAGATGGTCCGCTGGCTGCACGAAGGGCTCAATGCCTTTGCGGAACCGGTGACGGGCGGGTTTGAACTGCTCGAGCGTTTTGAGGAGCAGCTCCATCAGGTGACCGATACCGTGATTGCCGAGACGCAGGCCTATTATTCCAATCTTCGGAAACAGATTGCGGCCGGGCGGGACCGCCTGCTCGAACTCTCTTCGTTCCGTCCAGCCATTGGAAATGACGTGGCGGACCAAATCCGCGACTGCGAAGCCGCGCCCGAGCTGCAGCAGTTTCTGCTTCGGGTGTTCGATCAGTACGGAATCCGCGCCGAGGCGCTCGATGCGCATTCGTATCACATTCGTCCCGACCAGATGTTTGATGAATGGTTTCCGCTCCCGCCGGACGGCATGCGGATCACCTTTGAGCGCAACGAAGCCCTGATTCGGCCCGATACCGTTCTGATGAGCTGGGACCACCCGATGGTCACCGGAGCCGCGGAACTGATGCTGAGCTCCGAGCGCGGCAGCACCGCGATTGCCGTTGATCCCGACCAGGCCGAGCCGCTGAAACTCCAGGCGGTGTATGTACTCGAAACCGTCGCGCCGCCCGGACTGAATGCCGACCGCTTCCTGCCGCCGGCTCCGATCAGCATCACCGTGGATCACGCGGGCGCGATGGCCGATGAAACCACCACCCCGCGCCTGAAAGACGGGGAACCCTGGAAACTGCTGGAGCACGAAGGCATTCGCACCCGGATGATCCCCGCCATGCTGGATGCCACCAAAAGTCTGGCCGAGGCCGAAGCGCAGGCGCGGATTACAGAAGCCCGCAGACAGATGATCGAGGTGCTCGGCGCGGAGTTCCAACGTCTGGAACACCTGCAGACCGTCAATGACAATATCCGCGATGAAGAACTCACCCACGCCCGCAAAGCCATCACCAAACTCGACCGGATTCTCGCCGACGCCCGCCTCCGGCTCGATTCCATTCGAATGATTACCGCCGGTTAATAATGAATCTCCCCGACCCATCCCCCATCTGCTGCCCGGTCTGCCGCGAACCGCTTGCCCTGCAGGACCGCATGCTCCGCTGCGCCAACGGGCATCCGTTTAATGTCGCCAAAGAGGGTTACATCAACCTGCTGCTGAGCCATCAGCGCAAATCCCGACAGCCCGGCGATGATCCGGAAATGGTCCAGGCCCGCCGCCGCTTTTTCGACTCCGGGGCCTATGCAGCCCTCACCGATGCGGTGACGCAGCTTCCAATCATTGGAAAAGACGCCCCCTCCGTGCTGGATTGCGGATGCGGCGAAGGCCATCTGCTCGGTGCACTGAGCGAACAGCGGGACGGATTTTTCTGCGGCATCGATATTTCCAAGAAGGCCGCGCAGCTCGCCTCCAAACGCTATAAACGCGCCGCGTGGCTGGTGGCCAACGGAATGCGCGACATTCCGATGGCCGATGCTTCGATGGACGTCATTCTCAGTGTTCTGGCGCCGCGCAATAATGCCGAGTTCAGCCGCATCCTCAAAGCCGGCGGCGCGCTGGTGCTGGGCGTGCCGGGTAAAAACCACTTGATTGAGCTGCGCCGGCAGCTGCAGTTCAGCTCGGGCGATTTCCAGGACAAGGCGGATGACGCCGCCGCCAAATGCGCCCCGGCCTTTTCGGAAGCGCAGCGTCAAACCGTGCTGGATAAAGTGACGCTCAACCGCGAACAGATCGCCGACCTGATCCAAATGACGCCCATATTCTGGCGCTCATCCGACGAAGCCAAAGCCGCGGTCATGCAGCTCGATCAACTGACCGTAACCGTCAGCTTCACCCTGCTGACGATGATCAAACCGCAGGCCTGAGACAGGCCGGCCGCGCCAACAGGTAGGGCTCGACCGCCG
>JBFJYX010000154.1:0-7070 GCA_041622415.1 Pontiella sp. | reverse complement strand
CCAGAAACAGATGTCGGACGGACTGGCCGACTGGTCGGAAATCGCCAAGGCGGTCACCCTCCGCGATGCCCGCGGCCTGGACCTTCCAATCCTTGGAAACGGCGACGTCCAGTCATTGGAAGAAGCACGCGCAAAGTGTGAAACGTTCCATCTCGACGGGGCGATGATCGGCCGCGGCATTTTCAATAATCCCTGGCTCTTCATGGAGGAGCAGCGCGAGCGCACCCGGGAGGAAAAACTGGAGATGCTCTGGAAACACACCGAACTGTTTGACCGCGTATGGCAGGGCTCAAAAAATTTCCACATCCTGCGCCGCTACTACTCCATCTATTCCAAAGGGTTTCCCGGCGCGGCCGAGCTGAGGGCCAAACTGATGCAAACCGAATGTATTGCGGATGTCGAGCGCCTGCTCCGCGCCCTCTAGAATTTGGCCGACGGCCAGGCATATTTTTTCTGCAGCGACGACGGGTCCGTAAAGTCCCGGCAGATCTGCGCCCCGCCGACCTTCGGGCCGTAAACCTTCAGCCAGATGCCGGCCAGCTTGTCCTCCGTGCTTTTTTTCTGCCCGGTTTTGGTCACGGTATAGCTGACATACCCGACCGTCTCCGTGTCTTCGTAGGAGTAGGTCTTATAGGTCTTCGTCAGCTTCTCCTCGGACGTCAGCAGGGCGCGCTTCTCGCCGATCCCGAGGTTTTCAAATTTAAGGGTGCCGGTATAAATCTTCTCGGTATCTGCGGATCCGTTAAATCCGGAGACGCGCACAAAGATGGCATAGTCCACGCGCACATCCTCGAGCGGCATGTTCGAGTTGTTGGTCAGTTCAACTTCATAGGCCAGCGCCGTTTTATTGTCTCCCAGCTTTTTCTTTTCCTCATCCACCTTGATCTTGAATTTGGAATTCATCTGAAACTGGCTGGCCGCCGACCACTCCCGGATATACGCCACATCATCGTCCGAAAAAACCTGCGCGGGAACCGTCGCCCGCTTTCCGTTATCGCGCAGCAGCGTCACCTTTCCGGAGCGGGCATCGCTTTTCACAATTTTGGCGCGGATCTCCCGGCCTTCCTTATCGGTAAACGTGCGGTATTCATCCGCAAATCCACTCAGCACCATACCTGCCAATAGAATGCCCGTTAACCCTCCCCGCATCATTCCATCTCCTTGTCGCGGTCTACACCAACCGGACTATTTGTTGCGGCCGACATGAGCGCTGGTTGCGGCCCAGGCCATACTGTTGCTCAGGCTGTCCGGCATGCAGAAGTCGCGCGTGATGACCTTGCCCTCCTCGTTCTTCATATGCACCTTCACCCACAGGCCGCGCACTTTGCCGGTGATTTTATTGTCCCGCCCATCGACATAAGACCAGTCGGCATCCAGCTCATAGGTATAGATCGAGACCGGTTCCGTGGTCAGTGTCCGCTTGGCCTTCGGTCCCAGGCTTCCCACGTCCAGCGTCCCGTGCCGAACCCCTTCCTCATCCGCCGTTTTACCGCGCCCCGACGTCTCCTGCTCATAATAAATGCAGTATTCAACCTCCAGCCCCTTCAGCGTCGAAGAGGACCGGTTCTGCAGCAGCAGTTCATAGCCGAACGTCTCCACCTTCTTCGAATCGATACTGTCCCCGTAGTAGTCGTAATCCGAGCCCTCCTTTTTCGTGTCCATCTTCTTCCGCTTCGCCTCGATGCGGAAACTGCTGTCTGAAAGAAACACCTTGTTGAATTCCCACTCCAGAATGTACGTCTGGTCTTCATCGGAAAACGCGTAGATCGGCACCGTAAACACCTTCCGGTTGTCCCGCTCAATCGTGACCTTGCGGCTCCGCGCATCATAGCGCAGAACGCGCCCCCGAATGGCCTTGCCGTCATGACTCAGAAAATCGCGATACTGAACCATACCGCCCCCGAAAGTAACCATGGCGATGCTCCACACCGCCGCCGCCAGAACAAATCCTTTCATACCCTCACCCCCAAGTTAAGTGTCCATTGAATGGATGTCACACATCCGGAGATCGTAAAACCCTGATACAGATATAGAAGAAAAAAACCAGACTTTCTTTAATGTCCTGCAAACCGGAAGCCGCTCCAGAATCGCATTTTCAACCGACCCGACTTTCAGCTATGGTGCCCCGATGAAAGAAAATTTCGGACTCTACCTCATCCTTACCGACCCCGTCGCCGGCTACGAAAAATGCGCCGAAGCCGCCGTCAACGAAAGCATCCGCTATCTCCAGCTCCGCATGAAAAATGCCGCTCACGAAGAAGTGGTCGCCATGGGCCGGCGCATCAAAAAAATAACCGCGGGCTCGCAAACCCGGTTGATCATGAACGACAGCATCGAGGCCGCCATCGAATCCGATGCCGACGGCATTCACCTCGGCCAGACCGATATTCCGATCCCCGAAGCCCGCAGGCAGTGGAATACCGACGGAAAAATCTTCGGCCTCTCCACCCACTCCATGGAACAGGCCGTCCAATCCCTGGAACTTTCCCCGGACTACATCGGCATCGGCCCCGTTTTTCCCACCCAGACCAAGCAGGACACCGACCCGGTGGTCGGCATCGAGGAAACCGGCCGCATTGCAACCGGCGTTGCGGTCACCTCCGTCGCCATCGGCGGCATCAATGCAGACAACCTGGGCCCGCTCCTCAGAAGCGGCGTCCGCAACTACTGTGTCGTCAGCGCCGTCAACCGGTCCCAACAGCCGGCAGTCGCCATTCGGGCACTGCAGGCGATTTGGAAAAGCGAGGTGTTTTGAGCTTGAGCGCATTTCCCGGTGCCTCTATGTTCTGTCGCGATTTTTCACGGGGCGAGTGGTGAAATTGGTAGACACGCGGGATTTAGGTTCCCGTGCCCACAAGCGTGAGGGTTCGAGTCCCTCCTCGCCCACCAGTTTAGGAATAGTATGGCTTTTGAAATGTCCAGAGGAAAAGTACCGCACTTTTCAATGCGGCCCCACCCCGTCATCACGGGGTTGCTGATTCTGACGTTGCTCGTCGGGCTCCTGCTGGCCATGTCTTTTTTCACCCAGGACGAAGGCACCGGCATCTATCGCCAGCGCGGCATTTTCACCCTCATCATCACCGGTATCCTCTGCTTTTTCCTGGTGATCATCGCCACCGCCAAATTCTGGTATACCCACCTCTGGAAAAAGAATTCCACACACGCCCGGCATAAGCAGCATTCCCCGCATCATCCGGCCGTCAAACAGCAGCAGTACCGCCAGCACCGCCAGCAGAAACGCCGCTGATTTTCCAGACATTGGAACTTGTGCAGCCATCTTGATCTGCAGAGAATGGCCCCATGAAAATTGTCTGTGCAGAAACCGTACTCCTCGGCGGGGAGGCCCTTTCCCACGCCGGCGAAACCGTCGTTCTTCCCGACCGCGAAATTGCGCGCGATGACCTGCTCGATGCCGATGCGCTCGTCGTCCGCTCCAAAACCCGGATCACGCCCGCCCTGCTGGAGGGCACACCGGTAAAATTTGTCGGAACCGCCACCGCCGGCACCGACCATATCGATGCCGACTGGCTCGGCAAAAACGGCATTTACTGGTGTGCGTCCCCCGGATGCAACGCCAACAGCGTGTCGGAATATCTCGTGGCCGGCCTGCTCACCCTCGGGCACCGCCACGGCTTCGACCTCGAAAACAAAACCATCGGCGTCATCGGCTGCGGTAACGTCGGCAGCCGCGTGGTCAAAAAATGCCACGCCCTGGGCATGAATGTCCTGCGCAACGATCCGCCGCTCGCCGCCGTTTCACCAGACCCCGATTTCCTGCCCCTCGAACGTGTGCTTGAGCAGGCCGACATCATCACCCTCCACGTGCCGCTCGTGCAGCACAAACCCTGGCCCACCGAACGCATGGCCAACTGGACCTTCTTTGAACAACTGAAACCCGGTGCCGTCTTCATCAATGCCGCACGCGGCAGCGTCTGCGACTACGATGCGCTGCTCGATGCCAAAAGCGGCGGCGCCGTTTCCCGCACGATCATCGATGTCTGGTCCCCCGAACCGGCCTTCCGCACGGATCTCGTGAAAACCGCCGACCTCGCCTCGCCCCACATTGCCGGCCATTCCTATGAAGGCAAACTCAACGGCACCGTCGCGTGCTACAACGAGCTCTGCAACTTTTTCGAAATCCCGAAAACCTGGGACATCGCCGCATCCCTGCCGACACCGGACGTGCCCGAAATTGAAATGGACTGCACCGGCCGCAACGATGAAGAGATCCTGCGCGATATCATTCGCCGGATTTACAATATCGAAGAGGATGACCGGATGATCCGCGATACCGCGGTGCGCTGCGAAGTCGACCGCGCACGCGGTTTTGATCAGCTGCGGAAAAACTACCGCACGCGCCGCGAATTTCATAACACGACGCTTAAACTCCGTCAGGCGTCACCGGGGTTAATCCAGAAATGCAAAGCCCTCGGCTTTGTGGTGGCTTAATTATCTTCGATCAGGGATGCCAGCCATTCCTCGAACGTCTCGCCGTAGTGGAAGGTAACCTCTTCGCCGGGTTTAATGTCGCGCAGCGCGTAGAGCTCGTCCCCGTCAAATTCCGCATTCGGTTCCTGGGCATGGTTTAAAAATTTAAGATCCGTGGTGCCGTCCACGCCGTACTCTTTGCCGTCTTCGTCGGTCACCCAGAGCACATAGGTATCGTCCTCTTCGGTCAGCTCACCGTGATACGTGCCGATCTTCGCGCCGGCTTTGATCTTCTTTTTGGCATAGACGCCGTGCCCGTGAATCGGACTCTCTTTCACTTCCACCTTATGCATGTTCGGCATATCTGTCCCCTATCATCAGCTGTCGTTCAATGCACGGAATTTCATCCGCTGTGTGGTGCGAAACATACAGCAGTGTGGTGCCGCTGTTCACGCCAATAAAATGAATCAGACTCAGAACGGTGCGGCGGTTGATTTCATCCAGCCCCTGGCACGGCTCATCAAGAATCAGCAGCTCCGGCCGCTTGATCATCGCGCGCGCAATCAGCACCAGCCGCTGTTCGCCATACGAAAGCCGCCGCAGCGGCTGGTTCATCTTAGGCCCCAGATGCAGCAGATTGAGCCATGCCCGGGCGCATCGGATTTCCTGCGGCGACGGCCGGCGGTAAACGCCGATGGAATCGTGCAGGCCCGAGATCACCACATTCAGGATGGACGTCGACACCCGGTAATTCACCTGCACCGCCGACGAAACATGGCCGATATGTTTCTTAATGTCCCACACGCTCTCGCCCGACCCGCGCCGAATGCCGAACACCGAAACATCATTGGCATAAAGTTGCGGCAGGTCGCCGGTCACCATATCCAGCAGCGTCGTTTTTCCGCAGCCGTTGGGCCCCGAAACCTGCCAGTGTTCGCCGCGCTCCACCCGCCAGTTCAATCCCTCAAAAACCGGACGCCCGCCATAAGCCACCCGGGCATTTTTAATCTCGATTAACGGGACACCCGGCTCCAGTTCCAGCCGTTCACGCTCCGGCGGTTCCGGCAGCGCGGCCGGCAGATCACCCATTTTGAAAAAGCGTTCCAGCTCCTCTCCGGCCTCAACCCGGTCCACCAATCCGAACGCATCGATTAGGAAAATCTGCGCAGCCGCCTCGATCACTTCATCCACCCGGTTTAACAGCAGCACCAGCTGAAGTCCCTCCGCGGCCAGCTGATTCAGAACGGAAGCCAGCTCCCGTTGCGAACCCGCGTCCAGTCCATCGAACGGTTCATCAAGAATCAGGCGCCGCGGCTTTTCCGCCAGCGCCCGTACCAGCTGCGCCTTGCGGAATTCGCCGGTCGATAAAAACCGAAGGCCCCGCCCGAGAATCGCCTGCATACCCAGCTGCTCAAAACGCCCCTCGATGTCCGGCGTAATCGCCCCGCCTTCGGCAACAAACTCCAGCACCGGGCGGCCCGGATCCTGGCAATCCATAAAATCCGAATCGTCGTTCCGGCGCTCCTCCTCGATGACGTCGATGTGCTGCTCCAGCGACACCAGCGCGCACGACACGTCCGAACATTGGAAAAGTTCAACCGCCAAACGGCTCTTCCCCGAACCGTTCGTTCCGAGGATCACACAGGATCTGCCGGACTTCAGAAAATCTTGAATGGGTTCGACCATGATAACAGCACAGCGAGGTGCTACAGCAGCTCCTTCAAATACTGCCCGGTAAACGAGCCCTCGCATTGGGCCACCTTTTCCGGTGTGCCGGATACGACGACCCGGCCGCCGTTGATGCCGCCGCCGGGCCCCATATCCACGATATAATCCGCGCGCTTGATCATATCGAGATTGTGCTCAATCACGATGACCGTGTTGCCCTCATCACGCAGGCGCTCCAGCACTTCGAGCAGTTTATGCACATCCGCAAAATGCAGGCCGGTGGTCGGCTCATCGAGAATATAAATTGTCTGCCCCGTCGACCGCTTGCTCAGCTCCGTCGACAGTTTCACGCGCTGCGCCTCGCCGCCCGAAAGCGTCGTCGCCGGCTGCCCCAGTTTAAGGTACCCGAGCCCCACATCGCACAGCGTCTTCATCTTCCGCTGAATCTTCGGCACCGCCTCAAAGAAATCCAGCGCCTCGTTGATCGTCATATCCAGCACATCGGCAATGCTTTTGCCTTTATAATGAACTTCCAGCGTCTCCTTGTTGTAACGCTTCTCGTTGCACTGTTCGCACGGCACATAGACATCCGGCAGGAAATGCATTTCAATCTTCAGGATGCCGTCGCCCTTACAGCGTTCGCAGCGGCCGCCCTTCACATTAAAACTGAAACGCCCCGGTTTGTAGCCGCGCATTTTTGACGCCGGCAGCGTCGCAAACAGATCGCGAATATCGGTAAACGCACCGGTGTAGGTGGCCGGATTGGATCGCGGCGTACGGCCGATCGGCGACTGATCGATCACGATCATTTTATCGCACAGCTCCAGCCCCTTCACCTCTTTGTGTTTGCCCGGGGCATCCTTCGATCCGTTAAAATGCCGCGCCAGTGCGCGCTTCAGCGTGTAATCGGTCAGCGTACTTTTTCCGCTGCCCGAAACCCCGGTCACACAGGTAAAGAGCCCCAGCGGAAATTT
>JBFJYX010000153.1:0-7090 GCA_041622415.1 Pontiella sp. | reverse complement strand
TGCCCCTCTTTTTCCAATGCCTGGATACATTCGCTGGTGCTTCGATAACCCATGCCGTCATGTTCTTTGCCGAACTGCGGTTGCGCAAGCCGTTTCGCTATGAAACTGCGGCAGCGGATTCGCCCCGACGGCCGGCGTTGAGGTTTCCGCCGATGACCAGCGCGGCGGCAATGACGATGAGGTTTTTGATGATGTACTGCCCTTCCAGCGTCGGCAGCAGGGGAACCCCGCCGGGCTGGAACGTGATGTCCGGCAGCATGAACAGCGGAAGAAACGTTCCGCCCATCTGCAGGAAGAGCAGGACAATCGCGATGCGTGTGGTTTTCCGGAAGAGGAAAAAGATCCCGATCAGCATTTCCCACCATCCGATGATGGCCAGCCATTGCGGGGCGGTGAAGAGCGGCATCCAGTCGACCGTCTTCAGCACCAGCGTCTCTGCGGCCGAAAGACCGAGAGGTTTGAGAATCCCGAACCAGAAGAAGATGATAAACAGCGCGATACGGGCCGCCGGGTCGCCCAGGTAGCGCATTCGGGTTTGAATTTCATGATCAAGTTTTTTCAGGGTCATGGCTTAACCTTTCAGTGCGGGTCCATCAGGGTGGATCGTCCTCCGTCGACACCGATGACCTGGCCGGTAATCCATGATGCCTCATCGGAAAGCAGAAAGGCCGCGGCAGACGCCGCATCCTCCGCACGGCCGAGGCGCTGCATCGGATGCGACTCTTCAAGATTGCGGGCGGTCCGGGGATTCGCCAGCAGGGCTTCCGACAGCGGGGTGCGGGTCAGCGACGGGGCAATCGCGTTGACCCGTACGTTCGGCGCCAGCTCGGAGGCCAGCGAAACCACCAAACCGTTCACCGCGCCCTTGGCCATGGCGATCGATGCATGAAACGGAAACCCTTTGCCGGCCGCCACGGATGAAAACAAGACGACCGATGCCGGCTTGCCGGAACGTTTCAGAGCGCCGAGCGAAGCCTGTACAGCCCGGGCGGCACCCAGCGCGTTGACCTGAAAGTCATGGAGATAATCATCCGTTTCCAACCGTTGGAAACCTTTGAGGTTGATCGTCCCTACGGCATACACCAGCCCGCTCAGCACCGCCCCGGCATCGGCGGCCGCACGATCAAAAAAGTCCGAATCCAGTACATCACCCACGGTGCAGCTGGCCCCCAGCGTTGCGGCGGGCGCGATGCTTTCCTCCGTCCGCCCGGTCACGTGCACCGCGTTCCCGCGTCTTAACAGTGTTCCGGCCAGGGCCAGCCCAATGCCGCTTCCGCCACCGTAGATCAGTATTTTATCACTCATAGTGTCGACAGTTCGATGAGTCAGCTCAAACCTTACAGCCGATGGCCGATCATAAATTGGGTGGCGATCCTGTAAGTTGGATCCATTCCGGACGAACCCGGGTTACGATGAAGATGAGTGATAAGAAAGAACTGATGTGGATTGCAGGTGCAGCAGTCGCCCTGTTCATATTGAACCCGCTGCTCCCCGAACGCATGGAGATCGGATATGTGCTGGTTTCGCTGACCCTGCTTTTCCTCATCCAAAGCCTCATCCGCGATCTGCGCATTCTCTTCCGGCGGGAGAGCACAAACGCCGAGGCCGAGGCTGGGCGCTTTACCTGCCTGGAATCGGTGGTCGGGTTCACGCCCCTGATTGCCGCCGTAGTGCTCATAGCAGCCGGATGGCGGGAACGCGTTGACTTGCCGCGGCTGTTCTGGCCGCTGGCCGGCACAGCGGTTATGCTTTCATGTTTTATGATCAAGGATTTTGTCATCGACCTGAAGACGCTCCGGGTCAGGAAGCATCCCGATCACGTTAATATGGTGTTCAGATGGAACAGCCGCTGATACGGTGCACGCCGGTTGACAGATCGATAAACAGGTTTAGAATACGAGTAGAAGGAGGTGATAGAGATGTCATTCAATCAAACCAAAGATATTCTGGAGCACGCGCGGAACTTTCACCGCAGGCTTATCCGGTTCTATAACAGTCTCAAAGATCAGGCGCAGGATGAAATCACCCTGCAGCTGATTGAGGATCTGGTGGACCACGAAAAGCAGCTGGAACACCGCCTGTTCGATTACGAGGGCACCGCAAAAGGTGATACGCTGGATACGTTTTTCAAATATATGGTCGCGACGACCGATCAGACGTTTGAAAACTATTTCATTCCCGAAATCGTCGACAAGGAATACGTCATCAAGGCCACGCGCTATTTCGATGAAAACCTGCAGCGGTTTTACGCCAGTATGGCGCAGCGGGCCATGACGACCGAGGTGAAGGAAATGCTCGAAAACCTCCAGCAGCTTGAGCAGCGGGAACAGCGCGTGCTGAGCAAACTGGTCTTGAGCCTTCAGGAAGTATAGAAGGCCGCCCGTGTGACAACAGGGGGAATATTTTTTTGCCGTTCAAAATTTCACACTTCGTGAAGTGTGAAATTAATAATATCCACCTATTATTGATCAAAATGCCATTTCACACTTCACGAAGTGTGAAATTAGTCATGAAGAACAGTGGAAAGCGGACCTATTCCGCATTCGGCTCGGCTGCGGCTTTTTCGCGGTGGTGGGCGGCGAGGAGGTCGTCCAGTTTGCAGCCGGTGAGTTCGATCAGCGTGTTGAAGAGTTTGTTCATAACGATGAACATCACCACCATGCAGGGAATGAGGACTACAATGTGGCTCATACCGGTCATTTTCCCGAGTTCCGCGGTGAAGGCCTCGGTACCGGGCTCACTCTTCAACATGATTTTGGCGAGGCCGTAGTTAAGTACCGCCGAAAGGAAAAACGACGAGGCGAAACCCATCGTCAGCCCCTTGAGCCGTTTTTCAAATTCGCCGGTTGTTCCCTTCGCTTTGAGCGCCGAAGTCAGTCGCTCGACGTCAAACAGCTGCGGGGTCATCAGAATCTTTTTAATCAGGGGAAAAGGCGTCCAGAGCGAAGCCACAATAGCCAGGCCGATGATGAGCGGAATGGCCGCCTCCTTGATGGCGATATATTCCGGCGGGAGTTTGAGGATGCCGAAGACGCCGGTAAGCGTGACGCTGATGATTCCGAGAATGGACATAAAGTCCGCCTTGCGGTCGCGGATCAGCGTGCGCAGTCCATAGGCAATCGGAAAGGCGAGGCCGACGACGAGCGCCCAGACGGGGCCGAGATATTTCTCCTTGCTCAGCAGGCTGAGAATCGCCACCGGGATCACGACATTAACCCCGATGCTGATCAAAGGGTTTTCAGGTTTGTTCTGTTCGCTCATACATCCTCCGGAAAAAAGACCACTCTACGTGAGCCCGGCGGTTAAACAACAGAATTTCAAATAAAGGTCAGGCGCTCGGCGGCGGTGAAGACGGCGGTATCTTGAATTCGGCCGGCGGCGCCTCGGGCGGACTGGTCGGCCCCTCCTGCGTCCCTTTCTCCTGCACCACGCGGAACCAGCACCGCGCGGCCTCTGCGCCGACCGTCAGATTGGTGGAGGTCAGGCCTGCGGTAAATTGTTCCCCGACATCCGTCCATATACCCGAAACGAGATTGGTGCTGCACTGCAGTTGATATTTATTCCCGACAATCAGCCAGGTTTTAAGTTTCAGCTGCGCCGTTTCCTTTTCGATTCTCATAATTCTGCCGGATGCCCAGGCCGTGCTGCCCGCCAGCAGCACACAGGCACAGGACGCCAAAAAGCCGCGTTTTACATTCATACGTCGTATTTCCTTTCTACTTCCAAAAACGGACAGTTAAGGCAAACGGCGACACCGAACGCAACCCATTAATATTTAAGGGATTATATGTTCATTATGGCAATTTATGTCGAATCTTACTGCGGAATTTTCAGGCTTGAACGGAAGCGGAATCACGACCGGAATTTCGGTATTTGAAGCAAAGCCCCGCCGGCGTGGACCATTCGGATAAACGCCGGATATACGGGCGGGTTTCCAGCCATTGGAACATCTTGAACCCTGCGCCGGTATTCCGGGGCGGGAAGCAGGGAAAGCACATCTGCAGTTTAGATTTAATCTAACTGAACCGCCGGACCGTGCGTGCACAAAAAAAGACTGCGCGGGGAAAAGAGGAGGAGAAACCCCGCGCAGCCCAAGTGAAACCCAAACCCGAGTTTCATATACATATACGTCGCCCGGGCCGGAAATGGGTCACCGATCTTTAAAAAACCGATTCCCTCCTGCAGAAAACCCGCGTTTTATTGGGATTTTTCGATTTCGGGGACGCCCGTTTTTTTCGAAACCGCTATTCTTCCGGCTTCGAATCATCCGCGGTCAGGTCCAGCCGACGAATCCAGATATTACGGAAACGGGTATTGTTTCGATGGTCCTGCAGTTTCAGGCCATCCTCGCCGTGCGGCTTATACTGCGGCACCTTTTTGAAGGTGGAAAGACCCAGAAACTCCTGCTTATGATGAATCAGCACGCCGTTGAAAAAGACCGTCGCACAGGCCGGCGAAACTAACTGATCGCCGTCAAAACGCGGGGCCTGGAAAATAATGTCATACACCTGCCATTCGCCCGGTTCCCGGCACGCATTCACCAGCGGCGGATGCATGCCATACATCGCGCCGGCCATGCCGTCGGCATACGTACGGTTATCATAGCTGTCGAGCACCTGGAATTCGTAGCGGCCCTGCAGGAAAATCCCGCTGTTCCCCGACTCCTGCGACGTTCCAACCCTTGGAACTGCGGTCTGGTATTCGATGTGCAACTGGCAGTCGCCGAACGTTTCCTTCGTCATGATATCGCCGGTCGGCGTGCACTCCAAATAGCCGTTTTCCACCTTCCACAGCATGTCACCGTTTGGGTTATACCGCCCCTTCTTCGGATTCGGCTGTTTCGTTCCCTTCCAGGCCGAGGCATCCGACCCGTCAAACAGCACAATCGCATCCGACGGCGCGCCGCCGGGATTACGGGCAGGCGTCACCACCCCGGGCTGCGGCCGCTCAACATCATGAACCCGCCATCCCGACGGCAGCCGCGGCGTATCCGTATAGCCCCAGTTCGGTTTTTTCTTATCCGCCGCAAACACGCAGGCGGCCGAGAGCACAACAGCAGCAAAAACAGTCTTCTTCATTCCAATACCCTTTCTCCAACAGCAACCGGAAACGGTAATCCGTGTGCGGGTCAGCGTCTAGTACGGTTTTGGCGGGAATTTGTATGAAACCGCCGGCATCCGCTTTCCAATGATTGGAAAATCATCCGGGGTTCGATCCCGTCAGCGCTGCACCGGATCGATGGAGAGTCCGCGCCGCTCGATCAGAGTCCCCTCCGCCTGAAACAGCCGAACGCGGGCCATAAGGAAAGCGACGCGGGCCTCGATCTCGGCGATACGGCTTTCCAGCAGGTCGCGCTGGGTCAGCGCCACATCGAGCGCCGTCGCAGTGCCCACCTCAAAACGGTCGCGCTCCGCCTGCAGCGCCTGCTCGCGATACCCCCGGGTTTCGGCCGAGGCCGAAACCTGCAGGCGCGCCCGCTCCAGTTCGTTCAGCGCCAGCAGCACATCGAAGCGCACCAGGTCGCGCAGGTTGGCCAGTGCCTCTTTCCCCTGCTCCAGCTCCGTGCGGGCAATCATATCCCGGGCCCGCGCCTGCCGGTTGCCCAGCGCCTGGCTGAACTCCAAACCGACCGTTACGTCATAACCCGGCCCGTCCAGGTCTTTAAAACTTTCGTCGAAGGTATCCGCATAACCGGTTTTACCCAGATTGATAAACAGCTCCAGCTTCGGCAGCCGGCCGTTGCGCGTAACCACCGTTTCAAGCTCGCCGCTTTTCAGCTGCAGTTCCGCCTCCTTGATTTCCGGGCGGGACTGCAGCGCCAGCAGGATCGAATCCCCGGCATCGGGTGCCATCGCGATATCCACATCCGGCGGACTGGATGCTTCCAGCGCCTGCATGGCCTGCACGGAAAGATCCGGCTGCACGAGCCGCACCAGCGTATACCGCTGCTCCGCCAGAGCGCTTTGGGCATCAATCAGGTTCTGTTTGCTCAACGCCACTTCGGCCCGCGCCGCGGCCGCCTCATTCTCCGGCAGGTCACCGACCTCGATGCGGGATTCGACTTCCTCCAGCTGGCTGTTTGCAATCTCCAGCGACGCCTCGACCACGCGGATCGCTTCGCGGGCGGCCACATAGCGCCAGTAGGTGATTTCAATGTCGGCGATCACCGCCTCGGTATAACCGCGCAGCTCATAGCGGCTCGCTTCGGTTTCCAGCTCGGCCTGGCGAATGGACGCCAGGTTCACCGCCGGCCCGAATCCGCGCAGCAGCTGCTGGGTGACCGTCAGGCCCACCCGCGCCGTCTGCTGCTCCGGCGACCGGGTTGAAATCGACCGCTCCGCACTGACCGTCGCCTCCACCTCGGTCCCCGTCGGTAGCTGCTGCCGAATGCCGACGGCGCCTTCGGTGTCCGACCCTTCATTCTGAAACTGCGAGACCGTGGCCGTCGACGTTTCCACAATATTCTCTTCCGTATCCGAAAATTCGGCGAAGAGTTCCGGATCGTAGACGCCGCGTTCCAGCTGCTCAAACGCACCGGCAATGACGGGATTAAACTGCTGCACCCGCAGGCCGCGGTTATGCTGCAGCCCCATCATAACCGCCTGCTCCAGCGAAAGCTTCAGCGGGGCCGGGCGGTTGGTTTCCGCAAAATTCAACGATGCCCCGAGCACTGTGCCGAGGAGGACCAACGCGGGTTTACTCATGCCTTCACCTTCCTGTTGCGAAATCCGTGGACCAGGGTGTACACCACCGGAATCAGCACCAGCGTGATCAACGTTGAACCCGCCAGCCCGCCAACCACGGCGCGGGCCAGCGGCGCCTGTGCATCGGCTCCCTCACCCAGCCCCAGCGCCAGCGGCAGCAGGCCGTGGATCGTCGTCAGCGTCGTCATCAGAATAGGCCGAAAACGCCGCCGGCCGGCTTCAGCCACCGCTTCATTCAGCGACCGGCCTTCCTCATGCAGCCGCCCGGCTTGGTCGACCAGCAGGATCGCGTTGTTCACCACAATCCCGCCGAGCATAATGCAGCCGATCGCCGACTGCAGGTTCATGGTCGTGTCGGTCAGCCACAGGACCAGCAGCACGCCGAT
>JBFJYX010000152.1:0-7107 GCA_041622415.1 Pontiella sp. | reverse complement strand
TGAGCGGTCATAACGGAATCTCCTTTGGTTGTTTATTTGTGCAAAAACAAACTACCAGATTTTCCGTTATGACTTCTCCTTCCCCGGAAATGGGGCATGAACCTTTTTTTATGCCCGCGTCCGCATAATTTCCACTGCGGATGCGCGTGCAAAACGCAGGGCGCCGGGTTTATCGATCGTCACGGTCACCTGCTCCACCTTTTCATTCGCCAGCGCAATATCGGCAATCCGCTCCGCCAGCGATTCGATCAGTTGAAAGGCGCTGCCCTCGACGAGTTTCAGGATCGCCTTTTTGATCGACTTATAATCGACCGTGTCTTTCAGGTCGTCCGACCGCCCGGCCGCGCGCAGGTCGGCATGCATTTCCACATTAATCACCACGTCCTGTTTTTCCCGCCGCTCTTCCGGATAAATACCGATGATGCAGCGCAGGGCGAGATCGCGAATAAAAATTTTGTCCATACCTATACTCCTTGATCAAAAACGCCGTTGCCCAGCAGATGCTGCCCGCCGTCCACAAAGATGACCTGCCCCGTGCAATACTCCGCCTTCAGCAGGAACAGCGCGGCCTCCGCAATATTTCCAGGCGTTGGAAAAAGCTCCAGCGGAACCCGCCCCGCACGCTCCGCAAAATCAGCCCCGTCATCGCCCGGCGGCGGAAGAATCGGCCCCGGCGCAACCCCGTTCACGCGGATACGCGGGGCAAGTTCAAGCGCGGCCAGTTTGGTCAGCTCTTCGAGTCCCTTTTTCGAAATGGAATACGGCAGCGCCGACGGATCGTTCGCGCTGATCCGCCGGTCCAGCAGATTGATCACGCATCCGCGCTCTGCCTGCGCGGCAAAGCACCGGGTCAGCTCAAGCGGCGCCAGCAGGTTCACGTTGAATTCGCGCAGCACCCGTTCCGGACGGGCATCCGCCAGCCGGTCGCGGGTAAACAGCGAGGCATTGTTGATGAGAATATCCAGCGGGCCGGCCCGCTCAATGATGGATGAAACCTCCATCGGGTTGCCCAGGTCACCCTGTACCGTAAAAGGAGAAAGAGCCCGCGCTTCATTTTCCGAGCTCAGGTAATGGACCACCACTTCGGCGCCCTCCGCCTGCAGCGCCTCAACCAGCGCCCGGCCGATCCGTACTGCCCCGCCGGTCACCAGCGCCCTTTTGCCCGATAAATTCATGATGATCACCATAAGCGCCTTTTCCAGACATTGGAAGTTTAGCCTTTCCTTTTTCCGGACTCTGGAAAAAAATATCCCTGCATCAACCGGAGAGCATTTCATGGTACGTCATATTCTGTTTATCCTCACCGCCTTCCTGCTCGCAGCCCCGCTGCGCGCTCAGGAAGCCGACTCCACACCGATCGTTTATATCGTTCCGATCAAAAATATGATCGAACCCGCTCTGGTCTACGTCGTCCGACGCGGCGTCGATGAAGCCGTACGGGAAAAGGCCGATGCCGTCATCTTTGAAATGGATACCCCCGGCGGCGCCGTCAATGCCGCCAAAGAGATTATCGACATCATCGGCAACACCGAAATCCCGACCTACACCTTTATCGAACAGGATGCCTACTCCGCCGGCGCCATCATTGCCATGGCCACACCCAACATCTACATGGCCCCCGGCAGTGTGATCGGTGCCGCCACGCCGATGATGATGTCCCCCATGGGCGGCGTCCAGGAGATGCCCGACGAAGTGCAGGAAAAAATGACCTCGGCCGTGGCCGCCATGGTGCGCGCCGCCGCCGAACAGGGCGGCTACGATCCCCAGCTGGCCGAAGCCATGGTGCGCGCCGATATGGAATACAGCGTGAACGGCAAAGTCATCAGCGAAGAGGGCCGCCTGCTCACACTCACCAACCGGGAAGCTGAACAGCTCGTCGGCGAAGAGCAGAAACCGCTGCTCTCCAAAGGCACCGTCAAAAACATCGATGAGCTGCTCGACATCCTCGGGTTAAGCGGCGCGGAAAAACGCATCCTCGAAGTCACCGCCGCCGAAAAACTCGCCCGCCTCATTGCCTCCATCGCACCGATTCTTATGATGCTCGGCCTCGGCGGCCTTTGGCTGGAGATGAAAACGCCCGGCTTCGGCATTTTCGGTATCGCCGGTATTGCCTGCCTGCTGCTCTTTTTCTTCGGCCACCACATCGCCGGGCTCTCCGGCTATGAAGACGTGCTGATTTTTGCCCTCGGGGTCATCCTGCTCGCCATCGAAGTCTTTATCACGCCCGGCTTCGGCGTTATGGGCCTGAGCGGACTGCTGCTCATCCTGGTTTCCTTCATTTCAGCCATGAGCGAACGTATGCCCGGCTCCTGGCGCCCGGTCGACTTTTCGCCGGAAACCTTTTCCGTACCGATGCTCAAGGTCATGCTGTCATTTGTCGGCGCATTTTTCATCGCCCTCATTGCCGGCAAATTCCTGCCCGAAACCCGCGCCTTCCGCAGCCTCACCCTCGAGGAAGTGGTGCCCGATATGGACCAGGAGGATGCCCTGCTCGGCCTTGAAGGCTATGCCCACTCCGACCTGCGCCCCGGCGGAACCGCCTACATTGACGGGCGCAAACTCGATGTCGTCACCCGCGGCGATTTTATTCCGCACGAATCCAAAATCCGCATCGTGGAAATCCACGGCAACCGCATCGTCGTCGAGAAAATCACCGGCGCGTAGTGCGCGTCAGGAATACATGCTGCGCTGGTAGCGCATCCATGCGTCGTAATGCTCCTCGATGACGGCGAGGTCTTTCTCGTTGTCGGCATCGAGCGCGGCCCCGCCGAAATGGGTGTACACAATCTGAACCCGGGTGCCGAGCGCATGGCCGATGCCTTCGGCGAGCCGGTTGAATCCCGCCAGCGACCGCACGCGGTCAGCCAGTTTCGGGTGCCCATGCCGGTCATAAAAAAGCGACAGCTGCATGACGATGAAGATGCGGAGCCCTTTGGCAAAGCGCAGCCCGTGCGTCAGGGCGGAACAGACCATGCGCAGGATATTCGCTGTGCGCGTCTGATAGCGCCACTCATACATTTTCTCAATGTAGTCGAGATGCTCAAACATCAGCGGCTTGGCGATATGCAGGTTGTTGTGCCGCATCAGATCCTCTTTGACATGAAAATAGATCATGCGGATGCCGGAGCGCCCCTCTTCGGGATGGTAATATTTCAGCACCTCCCGGGAAGTGACGCCGATGGAATAGTCGTATTCATGCATGTTGGACCGGTTCAGGAACTCATCCACCTCTTCGGCCAGCAACATGGGAATATCGCAGGGCGCAACGAGCACCGGCGTTCCGTCATGCCCGGAATTTTTCAGGCTCCAGAAGGGTACCGTTTCATCCAGGCCCAGCGAACAGACATAGCCGACCTTGAAATTCTCAATCATGTTTTCGCGCTGTTCCACCACAATGACGCCATCGGTGATGCCATACT
Source organism: Pontiella sp. (assembly GCA_041622415.1). Classification (GTDB taxonomy): domain Bacteria; phylum Verrucomicrobiota; class Kiritimatiellia; order Kiritimatiellales; family Pontiellaceae; genus Pontiella. The sequence continues at coordinate 3,688 of JBFJYX010000152.1, read as the reverse complement.
TTTCCAATGATTGGAAAATGCGCTCCCTCGGTCCGACGATGACCACATCCCCCACATGCTCCGCCTGCAGCAGGGCCTCGGCGACGTGTATGAAGAGCGGTTTTCCCCGCAGCTCCAGAAAAGCCTTGTTCTCATTATGAAGTGCAATACTGGCCCGGCGATCGCCGGCGAGTAATACCGCGTTGACTCTGGATGTGGTTTGCATAGTGCCCCCGTTCCTACGACATCACATGCTAACCAACGCGGCGCGTATTGTCAAAAAACGCCAAAATGAAAAAAGGCGGCCGGAAAGCCGCCTTTTTTACCGCCCCGAATATTCGGGGCTTCTGAAGGAAACCGCTACTGGTTACCCTGCAGCGTCATCAGGAATTCCAGGTTGTTGCTGGTTTTCTTGAGCCGGTTGATCAACAGCTCCATGGCTTCGACCTGCGGAACGTCCTTGAGGGCTTTACGCAGCGTCCAGACACGGGACAGTTCATCCGGATGCAGCAGGAGTTCTTCCTTACGGGTGCCGGATTTTTCAATATTGATTGCCGGGTAGATCCGTTTGTTGACCAGTTCACGATCGAGGCCCAGTTCCATGTTACCGGTTCCTTTGAACTCCTCGAAAATGACCTCGTCCATACGGCTACCGGTATCCACCAGCGCGGTTGCGATAATGCTGAGACTGCCGCCGCCCTCGATGTTACGGGCCGCGCCGAAGAATCGTTTCGGTCGCTGCAGGGCGTTGGCGTCGACGCCGCCGGTGAGCACCTTGCCCGAGGACGGCACCACGGTGTTGTAGGCGCGGGCGAGACGGGTGATGGAGTCGAGCAGGATAATCACATCCTCGCCCTTTTCCACGAGACGCTTGGACATCTCGATCACGATTTCCGCGACCTGGGTATGCCGTTCCGGCGGCTCGTCAAACGTCGAAGCCAGGACTTCCGCCTTCGTATTGCGGCGCATATCCGTCACTTCTTCCGGGCGTTCGTCGATCAGCAGGATGATCAGTTTGGCGTCCGGGTTGTTCTTGGAAATGCTGTTGGCCATCTTCTGCATCAGCACGGTTTTACCGGTACGCGGCGGGGCCACGATCAGGCCGCGCTGGCCTTTACCGATCGGCGTAACGATATCCATCACGCGCATCGAAATCTCTTTCGGATTATCCGTTTCCATCACCAGCCGTTCATCGGGGAACAGCGGGGTCAGGTTTTCGAACGGCACGCGTTTACGGGCGGTTTCAGGATCATCCTTGTTGATGCGTTCGATTTTATAGAGCGCAAAGAAGCGTTCTTTCTCTTTCGGCGCGCGGATCGAGCCTTCAATGAAGTCCCCGGTCCGGATACCGAAACGGCGGATCTGCGACGGCGACACATAGATGTCGTCCGGGGCCGGCTGATAACTGTTCAGCGGCGAGCGCATAAAGCCGAAGCCGTCCGGCAGCACTTCCAGAACCCCGCGGCCCTGCAGCGGTCCGCCGCGGCGGCCGTGGTTTTTCAGCAGTTCAAAAATCAGCTGATGCTTGCTGTAGCCGGCATAATCCTGAAGGCCGTATTCCTCGGCCAGGACTTTGATATCGTTAATCGGTGTAACCTGCATTTCGTGCAGGGAAAACGGCGGCAGGTTTTCGGTATTCGGCGGCGGCTCTTCGCTGCGACGCTGCTTGTTTTTGTTGTTCCGGTTTTTCTTATTGTGCTTGCCGCTGTTGTTGTTGTGACGATGGGGGTTGTTCTGCTGACCACCGCTGTTGTCCGACCTCCGCTCCTCACGCGCTTCAGCGGGAGCCGATGCCGGTTTGGATTCTTCAGCCGGTCTGGATTCCGCCGCGCCCGCTCTCGGAGCATCCGCAGGAGCCGCTCCGGTGGAAGCAGTATCCGTTTTTTTCGCAGACGCCTTCTTTTTGGAGGCTTTCTTTTTGGAGGCCTTTTTCTTTGCCGGTGCAGCCGTTTCCTGTGTTGCGTCGGTCTTCACTTCAACCGCTTCGTTTTCGTCGCTCATATTTACCTTTCAAGCATGATGGCCGTGATGTTCTTTTCCACAGCCAGCTTTAATTCTCCCAGCGTTCCGGTATTGGATATCACCCGGTCAGCCCGCTGCTGCTTATCAGCAAGCGGCATCTGAGAGTTCACTCTTTTTTCAGCTTCTTCCGGACTCAGCCCCCGCGCTTCCAATCGTTGGAAAACAGCCGCTTCCGGACTGGACACACAGATAATTTTATCCCAGTCCAAATCTTCCATCCCGCTTTCAAAAAGCAGGGGGAGTAAAACGGCGGCCGGTTGTTCCATCAACCGTTGTCTGTTGATCCATTCCTCGAGCGCTTTCCGAACCGCCGGATGGACCAGCGCATTCAGTTGCTCGAGTTTCGGTGGATCTTCAAACACAAGTTTTCCAAGTTTCGGACGCGAAATGGTGCCGTCTTTATCGAGGATCTCCGCACCGAAATGCTCAACCACTTGATGATAGACCGGCCTGCCCTTGTCCATCAGATGGTGTGCCACGCGATCCGCATCGCACACCGAGAACCCCAGCTTTTCGAGTATCCGCCCCACCTCTGATTTTCCGCATGCAATTCCGCCGGTAATCCCCAGAATAATGGACTTGCGATTTAAACCCGACATGAACGTTGGAATGGAGTGCAGATTGGAATCCCCGAATAGAGAAGTTGTTTCACCCTGAAACTGCGTATGTTCTAGGCCACCCCGCAGACAAAGTCAACCCCATCACACCATGAATCCCCATTATACGACTCGTTTTGTTTTTGCATTTTCAGGCGGCGGACCCTAGCTTGGACCCCTTATCTATTTGGGGGATCATCCTTTGTCGGCAGAAGACCAGTATCAAACGCGGGCCACGCTCATCCAGCGCGTCCAGAACCAGCAGGACGAACAGTCCTGGGAGGAATTCGTACGCACCTACCGCCGTTATATTTATGCCATTATCCGCAGCATGAATATTTCCGAGCACGACACCGAGGATATTCTGCAGCAGGTCCTGATCAATCTGTGGAACAGCCTGCCGAAAATGGATTACGATAAAATCAACCGCTTCCGCAGCTGGCTCAGCACCGTCACCAAAAACTGCGTGACCGACTTTATCCGCAAACGCACCCGCGAGGCCAACCGCCTGGAAAAAGCGCGCAAGGACACCACCCTCACCTACCTCAAAGCCATCCGCCTGCCCGAGATCGAAAACATCGCCGAGCGCGAATGGGAAATCCATCTCACCAACATGGCGCTGGAAAATATTGAACCGCTGTTTTCCGGCAAAGCGGTTGATGCCTTCCGCCTGACCCTGCAGGGCAAAGGGGTGGCTGAAATCGCCGAGGAGCTGGACCTGAAAGAAAACTCGGTCTACCGCCTGAAGAACCGCGTCAAGGAACGCCTGATCCAGGAAATCCGGCACCTGCGCGACGAGCTGGAATAACCGCCTATTCGACGGCGACCGGTTCCGTTTCCAGCGGATCCGTTGTGGCCGGTTCAGACTGCGCCGCTGCAAGCGTTGCATCCAACGCCTTCTGCCGGGCTTCCTCTTTCGCCTGCGCTTCCGCCGCCTTCCAACGGGCGAGTTCTTCCTCCAGCTTTTTCTTTTCCGCCTCGGCTTTTCGGCGGGCTTCCTCGGCTTTGCGCGCCGTTTCCTCCGCTTTGCGACGGGCCTCGGCCTCGGCCTTCTTCCGCGCCTCTTCCGCCAGCCGCTGTTTTTCAGCCTC
>JBFJYX010000151.1:0-7129 GCA_041622415.1 Pontiella sp. | reverse complement strand
GGCGGTGCAGTATTTTAAAACCCCACTGCTGAGGAGGATGAAGATGAAGAAAACCTGGTCGACCGTCGGACTGTTTCTGGCCGTGTCGTTGTTGGTATCATGCAGCGCACTGCAGTCGCCCGAAATCGTGGGAGAGCGCAAGGCGTTTTCCGAAGATGAGGTCGGCAACGAGTCGGTGTGGAAAATTGAAGATCAGATTTATTACGTCCGGGTCGCGGCCACAAACCGCCTGGTGGCCAGCATCGTGGAGTGGGATAAGGACCGGCAGACGCATAAGCTCGAAACTGAAGAGATCGTGCTTTCCCGTTTAGGGGATGATCAGTTCCTGAACCTGAAAATTGAGGACCTCTATCACATCCACTACCTGGTTCCGTCGGACGACGGCCGCGTGCTGCTGTTTTACGGCATCAACCCGGATGCGCTGAATCAACACCTGGGCCGGGGCGTTGTGAAAACTGATGCCCGCCATGATGTGTATACCCTTGAAGGCACAAAAGAAGAGATCGACCAGTTCATTCGGGCCAACATCAAATCCATGTATGATCCGGGCGAGGTCACCGTGGCCCACCTGATTTCCGGAAGCCTGTAAAGCAGCGGCCCGGCACCCTTGCAGGCCCGGGCCATCTCGCCTAGAGGTGGGTTTTGTAGCCTTTGCCGATGGAGTAGACTTCGAAGCCCATTTTATAGAGCGCATCGTGGTCGAGCATATTGCGGCCGTCGAAGATGAAGGCCGGTTTCTGCATAGAATCGTAGATGCGCTTAAAGTCGAGTTCCTTGTACTGCTTCCAGTCGGTCAGCACGGCCACGGCGTGAGCGCCTGCGGCGGCTTTATAGGGATCTTCCTCAAACTCAATCTCATCGGCCAGCTCCGGCATTTCGAGCCGGGCATTGCCCATGGCCTTCGGGTCGGACACCACAATGGAGGCATGCTCCGAAGCGAGCTTGCGGCACACCTTGATGGCCGGGCTTTCGCGCGTATCACCGGTGTCGGCTTTAAAGGCAAAACCGAGTACAGCAATGCGCTTGTTGGCGATGGTATTGAACATGGAGTGCAGCATGGTGGTCACAAAGCGGCTCTCCTGGTATTCATTCATCGTGACCACCGAGCGCCAGTAGTTGGCCGGCTCGGTGAGGCCGTAGGTTTCGCAAAGATAAACCAGGTTCAGAATATCCTTCTTAAAGCAGGACCCGCCGAAGCCAATCGATGCTTTCAGGAATTTGGGGCCGATCCGGCTGTCGGTGCCGATGGCATGCGCCACGTCGCCCACATCGGCTTCCGTGGCTTCGCACAGGGCGGAGATGGCGTTGATGGAGCTGACGCGCTGCGCCAGGAATGCGTTGGCGGTCAGCTTGGAAAGTTCTGACGACCAGACATTGGTCGTGAGAATACGGTCGCGCGGAATCCACGTGGCGTAAATATCCACGAGGGCCTGAAGGGCTTTGCGGCCGCTTTCGGTTTCGTGGCCGCCGATGAGGACGCGGTCGGGGCATTCAAGGTCTTCCATGGCCGTGCCTTCAGCCAGAAATTCCGGATTGGAGAGCACTTCGAAATGCACGGCGTTGTCGCCGGCGTGCAGCACGCGTTCCATCGCCTCGGCCGTACGAACCGGCAGCGTGGATTTTTCGACGATGATTTTATCGGAGGTGGAGACCTCTTTGATGCGACGCGCACAGAGTTCCCAATACTGCAGATCCGACGCACAGCCGGCCCCTTCGCCGAAGGTTTTGGTGGGCGTGTTGACGCTCACGAAGACGATATCGGCATCCCGGATGCCCTGATCCACATCGGTGGAGAAAAAGAGATTGCGGCCGCGCGCTTCCTTCACGACGTCCAGCAGGCCGGGTTCGTAGATCGGAAGATTATCGGTCTGCCACGCCGCAATGCGCGCTTCGTTGATGTCCACAACGGTGACCTGTACGTCGGCACATTTTCTGGCAATCATCGCCATGGTCGGACCGCCGACGTAGCCGGCACCAATACAACAGATTTTCGTCATTCGTATCTTCTCCTTCTAAATCCCGAGATTACTCAGTGAGGTCATGACATTGTTGATCAATGCCGTAATTTGCGGATGCTCCACCTCGAATTCTTTCGCTTCGGTCTGAAGGGTGTGCAGCAGGTCTTTAACGGCTTCGGGTGTGTATTGCTCAATACCCTCGACGGCATTTTCCAGCGTCTCTTCGAACCGTCCGGTTTCTTTCGGTGTCTGCTGCAGCTCCACTTTGAGCTTATCGATCGATTTCTTAACTTCGTTATGCGGCATGGCGCCCCCTTTTTTCTGTCAACTAAAGCCGCGAATATGCGGATTTCCTTAAAGACAAACCAGTTTTTTAACACATTTTTCTTTTAACTTAATGCTTACTTTCCATTGACCGCCTGCTCATAAATTTTGAGCAGCCGGTTCACAATTTCGGACCAGTCATAGCGGCGGGCCACTTCGCCGAAGGCCCGGCGGGCCAGGTCGGTGCGCAGCTCCACGTTGTCGGCCAGCCGGTTGAGGGCTTCGGCCAGCGCCTCATCGTGCTGCGGCTCGGTCAGCAGGGCCGTGTGTTCATGCCGGACAAAACCCGGGATGCCGCCGACGCGGCTGGCGATGACCGGAAGGCCGGCCGCCCACGCTTCGAGAATCACCATGCCGAAGGGTTCGTGCACGGAGGGCAGCACAAACAGTTCCGCGGCTTTGTAGGCCGACGGCAGCAGCGGGTCCAGCGGATCCAGCCCTTCAATGACCGTTACGCGGTCTTCCAGCTTCAGCTCGCGGACCGCCTCCAGAATCTCGTCGCGATAGGCCTCGACGGTGACCGGACCGATCAGGACCAGCCGGTGATCCGGGTGGTTTTCCGCAAAGGCCGCAAAGGCCCGCACCAGGCCGAGCTGGTTTTTCTGGTAATCCAGCCGCGAAACACACAGCACCAGTTTTTCCAAGGGTTGGAAACCGTAGGTGCTGCGGAACCGCTCGCCGTCGGCCTCGGAAAACCGCGCAACATCGACTCCGTTCGGCAGGTAGTGGACCGGCTTTTGCGGAAACCGCTTTTTCATGGCCTCGGCCTCGCTCTGCCCGACACAGATCACCGCATCGGCATCTTCGAGCACACGGCGCGAACCCAGCAATGCGCCGAACGCCTTGCCCCACTCCGGTTTGCCGCGGAACGGTGCGGTCATTTGGTCGACCTGTTCCTGCGGCAGGGTAAAATGACCGCCGTGCACGCTGACGACGTAAGGGACGCCCCGCAGCCGGGCGACGGTGCGGGCCATGCCGCCGAGCCGATGCTGCACATGGGTGTGAATGAGGCTTACGTCTTTTTCAAACAGGAGGGCGAAGAAGAGCGGGAGCGAGAGCGGGCTGCCCCCCTTCAGCTCCAGCTTCCTTTTCGCATCGCGCGTGAGAAAAAACCATGGAAAGAGGTAGCGGAAACGGCGCACACCGACTTTTTCCAAATATTGGAAACCGGGCGTCGCCAGCATGTCGGTGCAGAAAACCCGTATTTCCATGTGGCGTTTCAGCAGCTCCCGCGACGTATAAAATACTGTATTTTCTGTACCGCCCCACTTCTGTGGGGTAAAACGACGCATCACGTGTACTACTTTTTTCACCTTATGCATTACGTTGTCGAACCTATGAAATATTTAAAGACGTGGGAAGAGCCGAAATTGGCACACTTCCCGCATATCATTGCCGGTTGCGAGTTAGCCGGGAACCCCATTTAGTTATTCATATGAAGGTTAAAATTTTTAAACTGATGTTCTGCCTCGTTGTCCTGATCGGGGCGACCACTCATGCGCAACCGCTGAGTGCACGAGAGAAAGCATATCTGGCCGAACGGGGCGAGATTGTTTTTGTGGCGAATCCCAGCCATGCGCCGTTTGATTTCCTGCGGAAGAAGCAGGTCACCGGCATGAATGTTGAACTCGCGCAGTGGATGGCGGCGGACCTCGGGTTTAAAATCCGCATCGAAACCGCGCCGCTCGACCATGCGCTGGAGATGGTCCGCAACGGGGAAGCCGATGTGCTGACCAGCCTGTTCCAGACCGAGCGGCTCGATGAAGAGTTTGATTTTTCCCAAACCCTGAAGATCACGCCGGTCACGATGTATGTGCGCAGCGACCGGGAGGATATCCGCAGTCTCGCTTCGCTGCACAACCGCAAGGTCGCCATCATGGCTTCCGGCCACGCGCTGGAAGTGCTGCAGGAGGAAGGAATCCGGGCCCGGATCCGCTTTGTGCCCACGACCGAGGAGGGCGTGGACCTGCTGCTCAACGGGGAGGTGGATGCCATCATCGGGAATGAACTGATCACCGAGCACTATATGTATGCATCGGGCAAAAGCGCCCTGAAAATGGTCGGCGACCCGCTTTACACCGCACGCCTCTGCATGGCCGTGCGCGAAGGCGACGAGCTTCTGCTGAATATCATCAACAAGGGAATCCTCCACGGGCAGAAAACCGGAACGCTCAACCGGATCCAGGCCAAATGGCTCGGTTCGGAATATGCCCGCCACATCCTGCCCCTCTCCTATATTATCGCCATTATTCTGGGCTCTGCATCCCTGGTGATCCTGACGATTGCGCTGATCCTGCTGTGGAACCGGCGACTGCAGCACAAGGTCGGCGAGCGCACCCGGCAGTATCGGGAGAGCGAAGACCGCCTGCGCCTTATTTTTGAGAATTCCCCGGACGCCGTCTTTGTGCTGGATGAAACCGGGCACATCCTCTCTGCGAATAACCGGGCCTGCGAGTTCACGAAAATGAACAAACAGCAGCTGCTGTCAAAACGCATACACGACCTGGTCCCGGCTGAGTTCCGGCTGGAGGTCGATCAAAATATGCGCCTGTGGTTCGCCGGTGAATTATCCCAGTGCGAAGGCGTCAGCTATGATGCCACCGGCCGGATCCTCCCCATTGAAATGACCGGGGTCCTGCAGAAAATGGACGGTCGCAACGTCCTGCAGCTCCATGCCCGCGACATCACCCTGCGTAAAGATGCCGAAGAAAAGCTGCTCGAGGCGAAGCGTATGGCGGAGCGGTCGAAAGCCATGGCCGAACAGGCCCGCGAGATTGCGGAAAACGCCAACCAGGCCAAAAGTGAATTCCTGGCCAACATGAGCCACGAAATCCGCACCCCCCTCAACGGCATTGTGGGCATGGCGCAGCTGTTGTCCGACACCCCGCTGACCCACGAGCAGAACGGCTGCCTGGACACCATTCTGCAGTCCACCAACGGATTGCTGAATATCATCAACCATGTGCTCGATATCTCGAAAATCGAGGCCGGGCAGATGGATGTGCGCGAAACCATCATCGACCTGCGCGAAATGTGCGACTCGCTTTTCTACCGCTTCAAACCCCAGGCCGAACGCGCCGGTCTCGAACTGAAGTGCGGCTGCCGGGATGATGTCCCGCTTTATGTGATGGGCGATGAAGGACTGATCGAACAGGTGCTGATCAACCTGCTCGGCAATGCGCTCAAATTTACGCATCAGGGCTCCGTGACGCTCAACATTGAATGCCATCAGAAAACCCCGCAGGGGGCCGTACTCTTTTTCCAGGTGATTGATACCGGCATCGGCATCAGCAAAGAAAAACAGGCGACCGTATTTGATAAGTTTGTACAGGCCGACGGATCCGCCCGGCGCCTCTATGGCGGCACCGGCCTCGGCCTGGCCATCTGCCGGCAGCTGATTGAGCTCATGGGCGGCACCATCGACCTGATCAGCTCCCCCGGCCGCGGCTCCACCTTCTACTTCAGCCTGACGATGAAGCAGGCCTCGCGCCCCGCCTCGATCAAAGGGCCGGAAAGCAGGAACAAGAGTGTCAGCAAGCCGGGCACCCGGGTACTGCTGGCGGAGGACAACCTGGTGAACCAGAAGGTCGCCGTGGCCATACTGCGCAAAGCCGGCTGCCAGGTCGATACGGCGGACAACGGCCAGGACGCCATCCAGCAAATCCGCGCCAAGAACTATGATATTGTGCTGATGGACTGCCAGATGCCGGTCATGGACGGATTCGAAGCCACGGCAAATATTCGTCGCATGGACAAGCCGCTTTGTGATATCCCCATCATTGCAATTACGGCGCACGCCATGAAAGACGACAAACAGAAGTGCATCGATGGCGGCATGAACGACTATATTTCCAAGCCGGTCAGCCGGCAGGCCCTCATCGATCTCATCAGCAAATACACCCCCGATTATGAACCCGTTCTGGAAAACGAAAACGCTCCATGAAATGACGCCCGCTGAATGGGAATCGCTCTGCGACGGATGCGCCAAATGCTGTGTGCACAAACTGCAGGTCGAAGAGACCGGCCGGGTGCACTACACCTGCGTGGCCTGCCGCATGCTGGATGTGAACAGCTGCCGCTGCACCAACTATGAAAACCGGCATGAACTCGTGCCGGACTGCGCCGTGCTCTCCGCCGATGCCCCGGAACATTTTGAATGGATGCCCGAAACCTGCGCCTACCGCCGGATCCACGAAGGCCGCCCGCTCCCCGACTGGCACCCGCTGATCACCGGTGATCCGTCATCCGTGCACGCCCACGGCGCATCCGCCCGAAAGAAACTGATCCCGGAATTCCTGGCCGACGAAGAGCACCTGGAAAAGTATATCGTCGACTGACGCCCGGGAACGCAGGAGACGGATGATCACAAAACACAAATAAAGATTTACTTGGGATAGACCTATTAACTACACTCAAATTTATTTCACACGCTATGAGTATACCTGAACCAGAGTCCGTCGCAGTTCCGGAAGCCGCCTTATCCGGGGAAGCCGCTGTTGCGGACCCGCAGGAGAAAAATGCACCTGCTGCTGTCGCCGCGGCATCCGCGAGCCTGACCGGCCAGGTGCTGACGGCAACCAGTCATGAAATCCGCACCTCCCTGAACAGCATCGTCGGCATGGCCCAGCTGTTGGCGGATTCCGAGCTGAGCAAAGAGCAGCGCAGTTATATTGAAACCATCCGCCAGTCCTCACAGGCCCTGTTCAAAACGCTCGATTATGTATTCGATGTATCCGGCACTGAAACCGGCCTGCTCGACACCACCGGCACCGCCGTCGATCTCCATGCCCTGTGCAAAGATGTGATCACCGCGTTCCAGCCGGCGGCCTCCGATAAAAAGATCCGCC
>JBFJYX010000150.1:0-7212 GCA_041622415.1 Pontiella sp. | reverse complement strand
TCCAGTTCATCCTGTTCTTTGGCGAAACGCGTCGCCGGAATCCGGCGGAGTTTCGGCGGGGCCGGAGGAGGCGGCAGGCGGTTGAGCTGCGCCTGCAGGTCGGCCGGCGTCGGCAGGCGGCGGGCGGGGATCGTGGTTTTCTCCACCGCGTCTGAAAGCTCGGTGTACGGAATGGCGGCAATGTCGGTGCCGAGCATGGGCTCCAGATATTTCAGCCAGCCGGCGGGAGAGCGGCCGACGGATGCCGAGGTGATGACCAGGTCGCGCGCGCGCGTCATTGCCACGTAGAAGAGGTTTTTGTCCTCATGCTTGCGGACGGCTTTGGCCTCGGCGTCCGCCTGTTTAAAGCCCGGCGATTCCGCTTTGGTTCGGTCGGGGGCGGTGAGGCGCAGCTCCAGCGAAGGGTGTTGCGGGTTGTTTTTGTGTATTCGCGTAAAGCCCTTGTCGCCGGTATCGGAAAAGCTGCAGTCCGGAATCATGACGACGCGTTTGGTGAGGCCCTTCGATCCGTGGACGGTCATTACGGTGACGGCATTCTGTGCGGGATCGAGCAGGGCGGCTTCGGGCACCTGCGGCGGTTCGGCGATCAGGTCGGCCAGTTTACGGGCCACCATGGCCGGCGTGGTCCGGGCGCCGCGCTCGGTCTCGCGCAGCCAGTCCAGGATTTTACGCAGGTTGGCAATGCGCTGATCGCCGCGCGGCAGTCCGGCGAGCAGGGCGTCGTAGCCGGTTTCATCGATCAGCATGCGCACGAGCTCGGAGGCGAGGTGGGTGCCGGTTAATGCCCGGTAGCGCCGGATGAGTTCCGTGCAGTCCGTATGGTCTGGCGCGTCGGAGGCAAAGAAACCGAGAAGGTGATCAATTGAAAAACCGGTTTCACCGCAGGCGAGTTCCGCGATGGCTTCATCGGACAGGCCGATCCACGGGGAGCGCAGGAAGCCGATCAGCGAAAGGGCGTCGTCCGGATGGGTGATGGCGGTGAGGAAGAGCGAAACATCTTTGGTTTCCGGTCGGCTGAAGAGGCCGCGGCCTTTTCCGCCGAGGGTGTAGGGGATGCCGGCATGCTGCAGGGCGTGTTCCAGCGCGGACTGGTTGGTGGTGCGGCGGAGCAGGATCAGGATGTCCGAATAGCGGTAGGTGTTGTGGTCATCCACCGGCTGAAAACCATCCGCATACCGGTAGCGGGGTTTCCAGTCATTGGAACCCTGAACGAGCAGCTGGATCCGGTGGGCTACGGCCTCCATTTCGGCGGCGGTTTTTTCCGCGCGGGGCAGCTCCGCGTCACCGTCGTAGAGCAGGAATTCGACGCCGGTCTTTTCGCCTTCGGTTTTGAATTCGTCGTTGGCCCGGAGCTGATCGCCTTCGGCATAATCCTGCGGTTCATAAACGGAGGAAAAGAGGGCGTTGATGCAGTCGATGACCGGGGCCTTGGAGCGATAGCTGACCTGCAGGTTTTGCAGGTCGCTGTTTTTGCGTTCGAGGATGGCTTTTTCGAGGTCGGGCATCACCTGCGGGTCGGCGCCGCGCCAGGTGTAGATGCTCTGCTTTTTGTCGCCGCAGATCACCAGATCGGTTTCTTCGTTCCAGAGGGATTGAATCAGGTCGCACTGAATACGGGAGGTGTCCTGCACTTCGTCGACAATGACGTAGCGGAGTTCGGGTTTGGCTTTTCCGGACTTCAGCAAGGCGGCCGCCATGTGCAGCTGGTCGGCAAAGTCGACGGCGTCCATTTCGTGCTTGGCCTGCCGGAAGCGCTGATACACGGATTGGGCATATTCGGCATAGGATTTTGCGGCCGGATAGCGCCGGGCATAGCCGAGATTGTGATTGCCGGTTTCGAGCAGTTCAAAGAAGTCGTCGGAGATCGGTTTCTGCCCTTTGCCGCGTCCGAATTTGGCCGGGTTGAGTGCCGTGAGCTGTTCGATCAGTTCTTCAGCACTTCCAACGGTTGGAAGCAGGTTTTCCAAGGCCTGGAAAACCACCTGCGCCGGGGCGGTGAGTTTGGGCAGTTCCTTCATGCGTTCGCGGATCATGGTGAATTCCGGAATACCGGGAACGGGGGCCGGAGCGGGGAGGAGGTCGGCGGCGTGATCGAGGGTGATGCCGGCGCTGTCGGCCGCATCGAACAGCTGTGGCACGCTTTCGGTGATGCTGGCGCCGAACCCGCCGGAGCCGATGATGTTCATGCCGGAGCAGAAGTCGCGGAAGGCGGAATCGGTATCCAGTTTTTTGAGCAGTTCTTCGCGGCAGATGCGGTTGAGCCGTTCTTTATGTTCGTCGCCCTGCAGGATGGTGAAGCCGGGCGACAGGCCGGCTTCGAGTGCGTGTTCGCGCAGCAGCCGGGTGCAGAAGGAGTGAATGGTGCCGATGGGTGCGGAGGGCAGATGGTTGAGGGCGTTGATGGCCCGTTCGGCCGTCTCGAATTCGTCCCGGCTTTCCGCGGTCCGTCGGGCTTTCTGAAACCGGTGGGCCACGCGCATCCGCAGCTCGGCGGCGGCGTTTTCGGTGAAGGTCATCAGCAGGATTTCGCGCGGATCGATCCCTTCTTCGAGCACCAGTTTTTCGTAGAGGCCGGTGACCTGATAGGTTTTGCCGGTGCCGGCCGAGGCGTTGTAGACGATGTTCATAGGGGTTCAGTATGGATAAAACCGCGGGTGAACGCAATTGGACACCGGCGATTAAACCGCGGGTATCCGGAACGGGTCATCCGTTCAGGAATTCGAAGCAGACGGGTTCACCGGGAAAGTCCATTTTCTGTCCGGTGAATGAAAGGTGCCCGGTCTGGGTATCGATGCTGAAAACGGCAATGTCGCAGGAGCGCTGGCCGCCGACGAGGAGCCATTTTCCGGTGGGATCGATGTTGAAATTGCGCGGATACCACACTTGCGCAAGTGTGGTATTCTGCCGTTCGAGTCCTTCGGGGGTGATGCGGAATGTGATGATGGAATCGCGGTGCCGGTCCGAGCTGTCGCGGATGGAGGTGTATAAAAATTTCCGGTTGGGATGCATGCGGATTTCCGCGCCGGTGAGGCCTGTTTTATCGGCGTCTTCGGGCAGCATGGAGACGGTATTGATGAATTGCAGCTGACCGTTTTCCAGGGCCTGGAAAACGGAGATGCTGAGGTCGAGCTCGTTGAGCAGATAGAGCCGGTCGCCGTTCCATTTCATATGGCGCGGTCCCATGGATCCGCCCGGAACGTCGGCCGCGCCGGCGGGGATGAGTTTTCCGTTTTCGAGGTCCATCTGATAAATCATGATTTTATCGATGCCGAGGTCGGCGGCGTAGGCATAGGTGTTGTCGGGATTGGGATAGATCGAGTGACCGTGCGGCATGGTCTGCCGTTTCGGATCCTCTCCGGTGCCTTCGTGTTTGTGGATGGAGCCGAGGGTCAGCGTTCCGTCGTCGTTGATGCCGAAGGAGGCGACGGCTCCGCTGCCGTAGTAGGCGGTCATCAGCATGGCGCCGGTATGGTCGGTGCTGACATGGCAGGAGTTGACTTCCGGGATTTTCTGTTCGCCGGTTTTTTCGAGGGTGCCGTCGGGATGAATCCGGAAGGCGGACACGCCGGTGGAATAGAGGTGGGTGTTGTCCGGCGCAATGGCAATAAAGCCGACGCTTTCCGCTTCGACGGCCCGCTGCGGGCGGCTCAGGTTTCCGGTGCCGGTATGCAGGTCGGCGAAGTAGATGCCGGAGCTCTTTTTCGTGCCGATGTAGACGCGTGCTGTCCGGGGGGCGGTGCACCCGGTGATCAGGGCGGCGGCGAGGGCGCTGAAAAGGATTCTGTGCATGAAAAAACTCCCGATAAAATTCGGACCTATCTTAGGGGAACCGGGCGTGTTTTCCAGACTCCGGAAGAATTAAATAAGGGCCTGAACCGGCATGCCTTTGTAGCCGACGTTGAAGGGGCGGCCGGAGTCGGACATGACGACTTTTTTGATCGGCATGCCCATGGCGGTTCCGATGGTGGCATGCAGGTCGGGGATGAGGACTTTGTCGGCCGCGACTTCGTGCCCGCGGTCGGTGGCCCCGATGACCTGACCGGTTTTAATGCCGCCTCCGCCGATGACGGTGCTGAAGGCTTTGGCCCAGTGATCGCGCCCGAGGGATTCGGGTTTGAGTTCGGGGTTGCGGCCGAATTCGGTGGCGACGACGACGATGGTGGAATCGAGCAGTCCGCGGTCGTGCAGGTCCTGCATGAGGGCGGCCAGGGCCTGGTCGAGATCGCGCGCTTTATCTTCGGGCATTTCGTTGTGGGAGTCCCATCCGCCTTTGGTGACTTCGACGCAGCGGACGCCGTGTTCGATAAGCCGGCGGGCCAGCAGGCAGCCCTGGCCAAAGCGGGATTTTGCGCCGTAGCGGGCTTTGGTCTCGGGGGATTCTTTGTGGATATCAAAGGCGGCGAGGTCGGCGCTTTCCATGAGGGTGACGGCTTCGGTGTAGAATTTTTCGTAGGCGGCGATGGAACGCTGCCTGTATTTTTCGCGGAAGCGGCGGTCGAAGGTATTGGCGAGTTCGAGCTGGTCGTGATACTGCTGTTCGTTCACCCAGGCGGGACGTTTGCTGTGTTGCAGACCTTTGGCAGCATCGCCGATGGGCACGGCGCCGAGTTCAGGGGGAAGGAAGCCTGCATAGGCATAGTCCGAGCCGGGAGAGATGACAATGTTACCCGGCAGGGCCGGATTGATTTTGCCCTGGTGGAGCATGGACCAGCTTCCAAGGGTTGGATGCACGATGCTGCCGCGCGGGTCGTAGCCGGTGTGCATCAGGTAGTTGCCCTGGCCGTGCGCGCCCTGGGTGGAATACATGGAGCGGATGATGGCGAGTTTATCCATCTGCTGCGCGGTGTGCGGGAAAAATTCACTGATTTGAATGCCGTCGACGTTGGTGGCGATGGCTTTGACGGGGCCGGCTTCTTCGGTTCCGGGATGCGGGTCGAAGGTGTCGAGGTGGCTCATGCCGCCGGCCATGTAGAGGAAGATCAGTTTTTTATCGGTGTTCGGCAGCACGCCGGCGAGGGCCGGGTTGATGAACGGGGCGCCGACGCCGACGCCGAGTGCGGTTTTGGCCACGCGGCTCATGAAGCCGCGGCGCCCGAGCTGGCCGGCCTGGTTGAAGCGATTATTTTTCATGCTGTTCTCCCATCATTGGACATACATAAATTCGCGGGTATTGAGCAGGGCCCAGAGGATCATGCGGTATCCGCGGCGCCCCGGGTTTGCGGTGAGTACGGCGGAGGCGATTTGCAGATCCTCGTCCGTCGGGTTGCGGGTGAGCACACTGCGGAACATGGCGTTGAGTTTTTCTTCGTCCGTTTCCTGCGCGGCGATTTTCCGGGCGAGTACGGTGAGGTCGTTATCGAGTATGTTGTGAATCGGGCCGTTGAGGATATTGAGCACCTGGGTGACGTTGGGGTCGGTGCGGCCGGTGCCGATGATGGCGCGGTCCGACTGCCCGAACTGGCGGATAAAGTGATAGGCGGGGGCGGGGGAGGCCAGTTCCGCGGCGCGCACGAGGCCGCGGTCGATGCCGAGCCAGCGCGGATCGGTCATGTGCTGGAAACTCCAGGTGTTGAAGTTGGCGCCGTAGCGGCCGGCTTTGCGTTTGGATTTGGAGTTGAAGATTTTATAGGCCTCTTTTTCCGCCTGTTTGCGCGCGGCGCGTTCCCGGTCGATTTGTTCATCGGTGTAGTAGGCGACGAGTTCTTCGATGGGGGTGAAATAGAGTTCGTCGGCATATTCGATGTATTCCGGCGTGGTGTAGCGCGAGCCGTGCCCTTTGCGTTCGTCGGGGTCGACGATGGCGAGGGTTACGAGTGAGTCCCACATCTGCTCGCCGGTCATGCGCATGAGGGGGCGGCCTTCGTAGTGGTAGCCGGCCAGGTCATCGGGCAGGTCCACGGTGAGGGTTTCCATCTGCCAGGTGCGGGTGTTGTAGAGGATGCGGAGGAAATCCTTCAGGTTGTAGTCCGCTTCCTTCAGGGTTTTTTCGAGGTAGGTCATGAGGGCCGGGATCTGCGCTTCGGTGTCATACTTGATGTTGTCCACGGGTTCAATGAGTCCGACGCCCATGGTCTGTTTCCAGAGGCGGTTGGCCACGGCGACGGTGAACCACTGGTTTTCCCCGGCGGTGAGCCAGTGGCCGAAGGCTTCGCGCGGGCTGTCTTCGATGACCGGCTGATGGCCGAAGATGACCTGCGGCGCTACGGGCTGTTTGGGTTTGGCGTCGGCGTACTGGTAATCGCGCGGCAGGCGGTTCCAGCGGTTGAAGGCCGGTTCCCAGACGGCCTGTTTGTAGCGGTAGGACATGTTGTTGCCGAAATATTTTTCCTGTTTAACGGTGAGCTCGAGGCCTTTGGTTTCGGCCTGTTTTACAAAGTGATTGTTGCCGACGCCGTTCCAGCGCAGGCCGCCGAAATAGGAGGTGAGGCTCTGGAATTCATACTGGTTCCAGCGGTCGTAGGGGTGGTCGTGGCACTGCGCGCACTGGAGCTGCATGCCGAGGAAGGCCTGCATGGTGTTCGCCATGTGGTCGGGGGCCATATTGGCATCGCTGGCGGCCCAGCCGGTGGCGCCGTTCTGATAGGGCATGCCGGTGGCGGTGACGAGCTCATAGGCAAAGCGGTCATAGGGCATATTGTCGCGCAGCGCCTGTTTGATCCATTCGCCGTAGTAGACAGAGGAGACAAAGCGGGTGGTCTGCACTTTCAGCAGGTCGGCCCAGAAGTTGAACCAGTGGTTGACGTAGCCTTCGGAATTGATGAGGTGGTCGATCAGCCGGGTGCGTTTCCGGGGATCGTTGGACGAGAGGAAGGCAACGGCTTCGTCGTGGGTGGGAATACGCCCGACGATGCCGAGGTAGGCGCGGCGCACAAAGACGCGGTCGTTGGCCATTTCCGGGGCCGGCAGGTTGTTGGCTTTTCGGTGCATATTGACCAGTTTGTCGATGGCGGCCGCTTTGCTGCGGACCAGTTTGTTGGACATGCGGGTCGGATATTGCGGTTTCGGGGTCAGGTCGAGCTGTATGCCCTCGTCGGTTCCGTATTTCTGGATCGAGAGGCGGGTGTTGTTAATCTGTTTGGGCGGTTTGACCTTCGGGGGTTCGGGTATGCGTTCCCATTTGCCGAAGCGCGCACCTTCCTGAATCCACTGTTTGATGACGGCGAGCTGCTCCGGGGTTGCCGGGTCGCCTTTGCCGGCCGGCGGCATGATGCC
>JBFJYX010000149.1:0-7253 GCA_041622415.1 Pontiella sp. | reverse complement strand
CCCGGGAAACCTGCCGGGTTTTCTGAAGGCGTTTCTCCAGGCGTTCGGCGCCATATTTTTCCTGCCGCATGCCGCGATTGGTCTGGTGATCCTGATCTGTCTCGTGGCCTGGTCCCGGCTGGCGGTGCTGTATGCCGTGGTCGGCTACGTTTCCGGCATCCTGTTCATGCAGGGGCTGGGCATGGAAACACAGCCGGATGCGCTCGGCTGGATTGCGTTCAACTTCATTTTCTGCGGGATTGCGCTGGGCGGCATCTTCCAGATTCCCTCCCGCGGGTCGCTGCTGCTGGTGGTGTTTGCTTCCTGCTTCTCCGTGATCGTGGCCTTTGCCGTGAAAATGGGACTGTGTTATCTCGGACTTCCACCGCTGGCGCTGCCGCTGAACCTGGTGATTCTCTCCATGCTGTATGCGCTCAAATGCCGCCCCCGAATCGACCGGCTGATCGAAATCCCCTTCGAGCCCGGCAGCCCCGAAGCAAACTTCAAACGCTATGCGGTGGAACGCGCCCGTTTTCCGGAAACGATCCTGCCCCATCTGCAGCTGCCGTTCTTTGGCGAGCGGACGGTTTCCCAGAGCTTTAACGGCGACCTGACGCACCGCGGAAAGTGGAGCGAGGCCCTTGACTTTGAAATCGTCGATGAGCACGGGAATAAGTTCACGCATTGGCCGCTCGACCTCGAGGGGAACTACCTGTTCGGAACACCGGTGCTTTCGCCCTGCAGCGGAACCGTCGCGAAAGTCGTTAACGATGTGCCCGACAATTTGGTTGATGAAATTAACACCGACTGCAACTGGGGCAACCTGGTCATCATCCGCAAAGATGATGAGTGCTATGTAAAGCTCTGTCATCTGCAACAGGGTTCAGTTGACCTCATCGAAGGGGCCCACGTTGTGCCGGGGCAGATGATCGGCCGTTGCGGCAATTCCGGCCGCTCGCCTGTTCCGCACCTGCACCTGCAGGTGCAGGAGAGCAGCCTGGTCGGCGGCCATACCGTTCCCTTCCGTCTTGCTCACTATTGCACGGCAGACGGCCGCTACCACGCCTCCGGAATCCCCGGCCGAAACGACACGGTTTCCGCCGCCGGGTTCGATGCCGAAATGAGCGCATGTTTTGAGTTCGGCGAAACCGCGTGGCCCTGCCGGCTGAATGGGAGCTGCCGAACCGTTCATGCGGCGTTCGATGCTGATGGCGACCGCATTCTTTCCATGGGAGAGGCCCGGCTGACCGCACGCATTCAGGACCGGACGTGCTACACGCTCAACTACGAAGGCCGCCCGGACAATGTGCTCTACTATATCCATCTCGGCCTTGCACGCGTCCCCTTCATTCCCGGAGACAACGTCTGCTGGAGCGACCGGGTCGATATCCGGCCCCTGCTGCGTCCGTGGGCGGTTGTGCTGATGGAGCTGGCCGGGCCGTTCTTCGGCTATCCGCTGGCCGATGTGGAATACAACGTGCTCCGCAGCGATGATGGAACCATCCGCATCACTTCCGAAATCCGCTATCCGTGGTACCGCGGCCTGTTGCGTTCCAGCCGCCCGGCGCAACTGGCCGTCAGCCTCTCGAATGAAGGCATCGAAATCGAAGATCTTTCCTCCGGGCATCCGGTGTAGCAGGTCGATTGCACTTCCAATCATTGGAAAAGCCGGCGAGGAGGGCGATCAATAGAACGGGGGTTGTTTTCATAGGTGGCGTCCTTTTTTCAATTAACGTTATTCGTCGCGGTTTCCGTGCATCTTAATCCCAACTTAATTCAGCGGGTGATACTCTTCGTTTCAATCATTGGAGAACATTTATGATCCGCTATTTCAGTTTATTGGTTTTGATCGCCACGCTCACCGGCTGCCAGCAGGGCCCCGGCGGCCGGCCGGAGGGCGGCCAGGGCGGCGGCCCGCGCGATGCATCGGGCGCGGCTTTTGTGCAGCGGCTCGACAAGGACGGCGACGGCAAGGTTTCCGCCGCGGAATTTGACGGCCCGGACGAACATTTTGCCCAGTGTGATCAAAACAAGGACGGGTACCTCACGGAAGATGAGGCCCCCTCCGGCCCGCCGTCCGGCGGCGGCAGACCGCGATAACCATTTCCCTCCTCATACGCCGTTCCGGCCATTGGAATTTTCCAATGGCCGGAACTTTTCACGTTGGTGATTGCTCTTCCAATGGTTGGAAAAGCCGCTATCGTAGGGCGCATATTTCAACCAGGAGAAAGCATGGAAATTTTACGGGGCAAGAAGGCGTTCATCTGCGATATGGACGGGGTGATTTATCACGGGAAAAACCTGCTGCCGGGCGTCACGGAATTTGTGAACTGGCTCAAGGCCGAGGATAAAAAATTTCTGTTCCTGACCAACAGCAGCGCCAAGACCCTGCGCGAGCTCAGCGAAAAGCTGGCGCGTATGGGGCTGGATGTGGATGAGTCGCATTTCTATACCAGCGCCCGCGCCACGGCCGCTTTTCTCGACAGCCAGAAACCCGGCGGCACCGCCTATGTGATCGGCGACGCCGGGATCATCAATGCGCTCTACGACGTCGGCTATTCCATCGACGACACCAAGCCGGATTATGTGGTCGTGAGCGAAAGCGATAACTATGATTACGCGCGGATCTGCAAAGCCACGAAACTGGTGAACGAAGGCGCCAAGCTAATCGGCACCAATCCGGACCTGACCGGGCCCGTTGAAGGCGGCGTGATGATTCCTTCCACCGGCGCGCTGCTCGCCCCGATCGAACTGGCCACCGGCAGCAAAGCCTACTATGTCGGCAAGCCGAATCCGCTGATGATGCGCAATGCGCTGAAAAAGCTGGAAAGCCGGCGCGAAGACACCGTGATCATCGGCGACCGCATGGATACCGATATGATTGCCGGCATCGAGTCGGAAATCGCCACCTGCCTGGTGCTCAGCGGTGTCAGCACACGCGAGAGCGCAACCCAGTTCGCCTACTGCCCCGACTATATCCTCAACGGCGTCGGCGATATTGTGCCGCAGTAGAATCGGGCGATTTACGAAAAAAAGCGCCCCCGCATGGAGGCGCTTTTTCTAATGATTGAAACGCGGGGCGTGCCGCTTTTTCGGGTCACGCCTCAATCGTCACGCCTCACGCCTTTTCTACATCGAACCGGCCGAGGTTCATGACCTTGGTCCATGCGGCGACGAAGTCGCTGACGAATTTTTCTCTGGCGTCGTCCTGGGCATAGACTTCGGCCAGTGCCCGGAGGATGGAATTGGAACCGAACACCAGGTCGACGCGGGTGGCGGTCCATTTTTTCTTTCCGGTGGCACGGTCAGCGATTTCGTATTTTCCGCCGGCTTCGTCGGTCGGCTTCCAGGCATTGGACATGTCGACCAGGTTCACGAAGAAGTCGTTGGTCAGCACGCCCGGCTGATCCGTAAAGACACCGTCCTGCGACTGCCCGTAATTGGCATTCAGCATGCGCATCCCGCCGACCAGTACCGTCATTTCCGGTGCGCTCAGCGTGAGCAGCTGTGCGCGGTCGAGCATCATCTGCTCCGGGGTCACGGCGAACGTTTTCTCCTGATAGTTCCGGAAGGCATCCGCCGCCGGTTTCAGCACGGAGAACGACTGGACATCGGTCTGCTCGTCGGTCGCATCGGTCCGGCCCGGCGTGAACGGAACGCTTACGTCCACTCCGCCGTCTTTAGCCGCCTGTTCAACCGCCGCATTCCCGGCCAGCACAATCAGGTCAGCCATCGAGACCTTCTTGGAGAAGTCCGACTGAATGCCTTCGAGTACCTGCAGTACTTTTGCGAGTTCTTCCGGTTCGTTGACGTCCCAGTCCTTCTGCGGGGCGAGGCGGATGCGGGCGCCGTTGGCCCCGCCGCGCATATCGGAGCCGCGGTAGGTGGATGCCGACGACCAAGCCGTGTAAACCAGCCGTGAAACGGGAATGCCGGCGGCCAGAATTTTTTTCTTCAGGGCCGCGGCGTCGGCATCATCTATCAGCGGATGATCGACTGCCGGGACATTGTCCTGCCAGATCAGTTCCTCTTTCGGAACCTCGGGGCCGAGATAGCGGGAACGCGGGCCCATATCGCGGTGGGTCAGCTTGAACCAGGCGCGGGCAAAGGCGTCGGCAAACGCGTCCGGATTTTCCAGATAACGCCGTGCGATCGGTTCGTAGATCGGATCAAACTTCAGCGACAGATCGGCGGTGGTCATCATCGGCCGATGTTTTTTGGCCGGGTCGTGCGCATCGGCGATCATGTCGTCCTCCTCCACATCCTTGGCATACCACTGATGGGCCCCGGCGGGACTTTTGACGAGTTCCCAGTCATATTTAAAGAGCACCTTCAGGTAGCCCATGTCCCAGGTGGTGGGGTGGGGTTTCCATGCCCCTTCGATCCCGCTGGTGATGGTATCGCCGGCGTTCCCGCAGCCGTGTTTGCTGATCCAGCCGAGGCCCTGTTCCTGGACCGGGGCGGCTTCGGGTTCGGGGCCGACGAGCGCGGCATCGCCGGCGCCGTGGCATTTTCCGAAGGTATGGCCGCCGGCCACGAGGGCCACGGTTTCCTCGTCGTTCATAGCCATACGGGCAAAGGTTTCGCGCACATCGCGCCCCGATGCGACGGGGTCGGGATTGCCGTCGGGTCCCTCGGGATTGACGTAGATGAGGCCCATCTGCACGGCGGCGAGCGGGTTTTCGAGGTCGCGTTCGCCGGCATAGCGGCTGTTGGGTTTATCGCTGGTGGCGAGCCATTCGGTTTCCCTGCCCCAGTAGATATCGCTTTCCGGCTCCCAGACGTCTTGGCGCCCGCCGGCAAAGCCGAGGGTTTTGAAGCCCATGGATTCGAGCGCCACGTTGCCGGCGAGAATCATCAGGTCGGCCCACGAGATGCGGTTGCCGTATTTCTGTTTGATCGGCCAGAGCAGGCGGCGCGCCTTGTCGAGGTTGGCGTTGTCGGGCCAGCTGTTGAGCGGGGCAAAGCGCTGGGTGCCGGACCCGGCACCGCCGCGGCCGTCGCCCATGCGATAGGTGCCGGCGCTGTGCCAGGCCATGCGGATAAACAGGCCGCCATAGTGTCCCCAGTCGGCCGGCCACCAGGCCTGCGAGTCGGTCATCAGGTCGGTCAGGTCTTTTTTGAGTCCGTCGTAATCGAGTGTGCTGAAGGCTTCGGCATAGTCGAAGTCTTTGCCCAGCGGATTGCCGGACGGGTGGTTCTGGTGGAGGATTCCCAGATCAATCTGGTTCGGCCACCAGTCTTTGTTGGTGGTGCCCCGGCCTGCACTGCTTGCTCCCGTAAACGGGCATTTGCTTTCGCTGCTCATCATTCTCTCCTGTTTGAGTTAACGTTGCTTCGATAACGCACAGCATGTGGCATTTATTCGATATGTAAAATATATAGATATAACCAGTGTGATATATATTATAAATCGCAGCCTCATCGGTGGTTCATGGGGCTCCCCCGCCACTCGGGGCTTGAAATGGTATCAGCTGTTAACTCTGTGACAAGTGCTTTTTATGAGGGTTCAAGACGCGTTGAAAAAGCCGTCACGACCGGACGGTGCGGGTACGGACAACAGGACGCTGTCTCGGAAGAGCTATTCCGGGGCCGTCAAGGCGTTGAGGTGCTCGCCGGTGGTGCCGCAGCAGCCGCCGAGCATTTTGAGGCCGGGGTTTTGGTGGAGTGCGAGCATGCCGCGCTGCCAGTCTTCGACGGGGTCGGATTTCAGGGTGTCGGATGCGTCGAGTTCGTTATGGGAAAGGGACGATGCATTGGCCTGGATGGAGATCATGCGCCTGGCGGCGTTGCCGGTAAGTTCCGATGATTGGAGGAACGACGGATAGCAGCAGTTGACGCCGTAGCCGGTGGGCGGGCGTTTGGTTTTGGAGTCGATATTGTCGATGGCGTCTTCAAGCGTTGTTCCGTCGAGAATACGGCCGTCTTTGCCAATGCAGAAGCTGATGATATACGGCCGGCCGGTTTCGGCCATGGCCCGGGCAATGCCGAGGGCTTCTCCAACGGCTGGAAGGGTGACGCAATAAAGAAAGTCGGCCCCCGTCAGCCGTTCGGTTTGCCAGCTGTGGAAATCGTATGCCTCATCCGTCTGTAGCGCCTCTTCCGGTTTATAGCAGTCGTTTTTACAGCCGAGCTGTCCGGCCACGATAATGTTGGAATAGTCGGCTTTAAACGCCCGCTCAAATTCAACGGCTTTTGCATTCAGACCGTCGGCGATATGCTCTTCGGCGCTGCGGAGTTGGTCGAGCCGCCAGGTGGGTGTGCCGATCACGATCGGCAGGTCGGCGCCTTTGGCGATGGCAATATATTCGCGGACAAACGAGCGGAGTATTTTGCGCCCTTCGGCGGTCCGGATCATCAGCGATGTGGCGAGCCGGGGATGCATCAAGTCGGGATACGCGCGGCGCACCCGCTCGGCAATCGCGCATTCCATCAGAATCTTCGGACTGGTTCGGAGGGTTTCTTCAAAATTCATGCCGGTACTAAAGCAGAAAAGCGCCCCGGACGGGACGCTTTTCTAAGGCCTGATTCGTGCGGCGTGATGTGAATCACGACGCACGGGTCAGTTTTCACGCTTAGTGGGCAACTTCCACTTTGGCGCCTTTGGCCTGGCCGATGTCGGCGAGGAGCTCGCCGAACCACGGTTCGTCGATATCGAACGGCTTGCCGCCGGCGATACGCGGGAATTCGCAGGCGCGGAGTTCGTTGTTTTTATCTTCGTCGTGACCGACGACACCGCCGATGCCGGCGATGGCGGAATCCACGGCCACGTCGCAGCACTCTTTGATGAGTTTGAGGTCGGCGGCGTTGGATGCGGCGGCACGGGCAAAGTAGCCGGATTTTTGGATGAGCACTTTTTCAGCGCCGAGCAGCTTGGCAAACTGCTTGCCGAACCAGGCCCCCGGATTTACCGCGTCGAGTTTAACGTGGCCGAAGGCATCGCGCGGAACTTCTTCGCCGGCGGCTTCCATTTCCTTGATGATCGATTCAACGCCGGCACCTTCGGAGATGAAGATGTTAACGTTGTCGACGGTATCCATCACTTTGCCGAGGCGTTCAGCTTCGGCGGCGATGTCGATTTCCATTTCCGGAACGAAAATGGCGTGCACATCCTTGCGCTCTTTGGAGAGGCCGAGGTTCGGCAGGAAGTCGAGCTCTTCGAGGCTGTCGTGGTACACTTTTGCCGTGTAAGCCGTGAGCCATCCGCAGTTGCGGCCCATGACTTCGTGGATGATGAGCATGCGCGGGTTGGCATTGTGCTCGGCCACGACGTT
>JBFJYX010000148.1:0-7264 GCA_041622415.1 Pontiella sp. | reverse complement strand
TGATCGGCGACCTGGTGGCCGTCCTGTGGCCGAACAACGGCATCGACAGCTTTATGCAGCCCGCCGCGCTCTTCCTCGGCGTCATTTCAGTGGCGACTTCAGTGGGCATCACGGCGCGGATTTTGGCGGAAAAACGCAAGATGGCTTCGCCCGAGGGCGTAACGATTCTGGCCGGTGCGGTTTTCGACGATGTGTTCGGCATCATTACCCTCGCCATTGTGATGGGCATGGCCAAAGCCGGCGCGGACGGCGGGCACGTGGCGTGGGGCGCCATCGGCCTGATCGCCCTGAAAGCCATCGGCTTCTTTGTGGTGGTCACCGGGCTGGGCCTCGCCTTCAGCCGTAAAATCACCGCACTGATCAAACGCTTTAAATCCAAGGAAATCATTGTGGCCATCTGTTTCGGCCTGGCCCTGCTGCTGGCGGGACTGGCGGAAATGGCCGGGCTGGCGATGATCATCGGCGCCTACATTATGGGCCTCGCGCTCTCGCGTACCGACCTGGCCAACGAGATCGAGCAGCACCTCGAAGGCGTCTACAACATTCTCGTTCCGATCTTTTTCTGTGTCATGGGCATGATGGTCGACTTTACGGCGATGAAGCCCGTCCTGCTGTTCGGATCGGTGTACTCCATTTTTGCGGTCTTCTCGAAAGTCCTCGGCTGCGGACTGCCCGCGCTGGTGACGCGGTTTAACCTGCGCGGGTCTCTGCGTATCGGCCTCGGCATGCTGCCCCGCGGCGAAGTCGCGCTGATTGTCGCCGGCATCGGCCTGGCCGGCGGTGTAATTGACCAGGGGATTTTCGGCGTGGCGATTATGATGACCGTGGTGACCACCATGCTCGCGCCGCCGCTGCTGGTGAAATCGTTCGAAGGCGGATCCGGACTGCGCAAAGAGATGGATGCCTCGGATCAGGATATCGAAGTCATCGAACTCGAATTTCCCTCGCGCGACATCACCGAATTCCTGGTTAATCGTTTTGTGCGGGCGCTGCAGCGCGAAGAGTTTTTTGTGCATCACCTGCATACCGAGGAGCCGACCTACCGCGTGCTCAAGGACGACATTGCCTTCACGCTGGTGGAGGGGGAAACCCGCATTACCATCAACGTGCCGAAACCCAATCAGCACGTCGCGCGCATGATCCTGCTCGAAGAACTGCTCTCGCTCACCGACCTGCTCGAATCCACCAAGCAGATGAAATCGGTCGACGAAATGGGCACCGACCTGATGCAGGGCCTGTTTGCCTGATTATCCGATCGATCTTCGATTGAATTTAAAAGCGGCTCTGATACCTTATCCGGATGAATAATCTGGGAGTTTTTGACCTACTCTTGTCTCTGCCGCCGAATATGAGCGGGCAGCTGGCGGCATGTGAACCTGCGGTGGCCGAGCGCGCCTACTGGACGTTCGACCCGCCGGGCCGCCAGCTCGGCTCGGGCGGCGGTACGGCCTATGTGCTCGAACAGGCCTGGAAAGATTCCGGGGCCGCCTCGTTTTCGGAATGGCTCGACGATTCCGGCAAACTGATTATCCATGGCGGCGGCGAGAGCCGTCGGCTGCCGCCCTATGCGGCGCAGGGTAAACTCTTTATTCCCATGCCGGTGTTCCGCTGGTCGCTGGGTCAGCGGCTCGACCAGACGCTGCTCGACCTGGCGGAGCCGACGCTGCAGCAGCTGGCGCAGGCCGCGTCGGAAAAATCGCGCGTGATGGTGGCGAGCGGCGATGTGCTGGTGCGGCTCGAAGGCGGACTGCCGGAGATTCCCGACGCGGACGTCGTTTTCTTCGGCCTGTGGGTTACGCCGGAAGAAGCGCAGCAGTTTGGTGTCATGTTCTGCGAGCCGGGCAACACGGAAAACCTCGTGACCTTCCTGCAGAAACCGACGCCGGATACGATCCGCGAGATGTCGCGCGATCACGCGTTCCTGGTGGATGTCGGCATCTGGCTGCTCAGCGAGCGCGCCGTTGACTGCCTGATGAAAAAGAGCGGCTGGGATGCGGATAATCAGGCCTTCTCCGGCGAGCTGCCGGACACCTACGATCTCTACGGTAGCTGGGCGCTGAACCTCGGGTCCGACCCCGTGGAAACCGATCCGGAGGTTGGAAAACTCACCACGGCGGTCGTGCCGCTGCCGGATGCCGGCTTCTACCACTTCGGCACCTGCACCGACATGATCCAGTCGATCTATGAACTACAGAATCTCGTGGCCGACCAGTCGAAGCTCGGGGCGGTGGCGACCCATGCCCAGCCGCGCCAGTTTGTGCAGAACTGCGTGTTCGAAGCCCCGCTGCGTCAGATGGGCAATGATTCGCTCTGGGTGGAAAACAGCTCGATTCCCGAAACGTGGAAAATGGCTTCGGAAAATATTCTCACCGGCGTCCCCGACAATGACTGGACGATGGTGCTCGAGGATCAGGTCTGTCTTGATTTTGTTCCGCTCGAAGGCGGCACCGCGCTGCGCGTCTACGGCTATACCGACGCCTTCCGCGGCGAACTCGGCGATGAGCAGACCGGCTGGATCAACCGCCCGTTTTTCCAATGGTTGGAAAAACGCGGGCTTACCCTGGAAGAGGCCGGAATCGATCCGGCCACCGACCTGCAGGTGGCGCCGCTCTTTCCTGTACTGGATGCCTTCGATCCGGCGTTTGTGAAATGGATGTTCAGCGCCGAGCCGGAACGTTCCAATGCCTGGAAAACCCTCTGGCTGGAAAGTCCGCGGATGTCGGCGCGTGAACTGGGCCAGCAGGCGAATCTGGTGAAAGGATACGAGCAGCGCAACCGCCTGAGGCGGAATGCGCTTCCCGTGATGGCCGGGCACGCGGAACACAGCGTTTTTTATAAACTCGACCTCGAAGCCACGGCC
Source organism: Pontiella sp. (assembly GCA_041622415.1). Taxonomy (GTDB): domain Bacteria; phylum Verrucomicrobiota; class Kiritimatiellia; order Kiritimatiellales; family Pontiellaceae; genus Pontiella. The sequence continues at coordinate 4,404 of JBFJYX010000148.1, read as the reverse complement.
GATCTTTATGCTGAATCGCCGTATGAACTGCCGGAGCTGCTGGAGGTTTCGGCCCTGCGTAATCCGATGACCGCGCTGCACGACCGTATGTTCCGCGCGGCGGTTCGCCGGCGCCGCGGCGATGACGAATGGCAGGCGCGCGAAACCGAAGCGTTTAAGATCCTGCGCGATCTGGTGGTGGACCGCTATCGCACAACGACGACGCTGCCGGAAAATACCCTGATGGAAGACCAGATCGTCTGGGGCCGCTGTCCGGTGCGCCTCGATTTTGCGGGCGGCTGGGCGGATACGCCGCCGTACTGCATGGAGCAGGGCGGGGCGGTGCTCAATATTGCGGTGGAGCTTAACGGCCAGCCGCCGATCCAGGTGTTCGGCCGTAAAACCGCCGAACCCGTGCTGACCATCCGCTCAATCGACCTCGGGCTGGTGGAAACGCTGACGACCTATGAGGATGTCCGCGCCTACGATAAACTCGGCAGCGGCTTTGCGCTGGCGCGTGCGGCGTTTGCGATTACCGGTTTTCATCCCGATTTCAACGGCGGCGCGTTCCAGACCCTGGAAGAACAGCTGAACGCGATTGGCGGCGGGGTGGAGATTTCCATGCTCGCGGCGATTCCGAAAGGATCGGGCCTCGGCACCAGCAGTATTCTGGCGGCGACCATTCTCGGCGTGCTGTCGGATCTCGGCGGCCTGAACTGGGACAAGGTGGAAATTGCGCAGCGTACGCTGGCGCTCGAACAGATGCTGACCAGCGGCGGCGGCTGGCAGGATCAGGTCGGCGGAGTCTTTCCCGGTGTGAAACTGGTGAAAACCATGCCCGGCCTGGAACAGACGCCGATCGTGCGCTGGGTCCCGGATCACTTTTTCAAGGGGGTCGAGAAGGAGCGGATGATGCTCTATTACACCGGCATCACGCGCGTCGCGCACGATATCCTCGGCGAAATCGTCCGCGGCATTTTCCTGAATTCGAGCACCCGGCTGGAAATTATGGATGCGATTGCCCAGGCCGCCGAGGATTGTTATGACGCCATTCAGCGCGATGACTTTGACGCCTTTACGCAGGTGATCGGCCGCAGCTGGGAGCTGAACCAGCGGCTCGATGCCGGCACCAATCCGCCGGCGGTGCAGGAGATCCTGAAACGGATTGACGACGACCTTTCCGCCGCGAAACTGCTCGGCGCAGGCGGCGGCGGTTATATTTTCCTGATCGCCAAAGATGCCCGCTCCGCGCTGAACATTCGAAAAGAGCTCGAAGCCCGTCCGCCGAATGCCGGTGCACGCTTCGTCCAATTTGACGTATCAGGAACCGGCCTGCAGGTCACACGGAGCTGACGGATGAACTCATACAAAGCATGCATTCCGTGTTTTGCCCGGCAGGGGACCGAGGCGGCCAAAGCGTATGCGCCGAATGATCCGGAGCTGCAGGAGGAGGTGCTCCGTACGGTGCTGCACGTGGCGGCCCGGGCGGATTATTCCCGCAGCCCGCCCGACATTGCGGCGGAATATTTCCGTGAGATTGTGAAGCTGACCGGCGTGAAGGATCCCTATGCGGAGGCGAAGCGGCGTTCGAACGAAGAGGTGCTGGCGCTGCTGCCGCAGCTGCGTGAGCAGGTGGCCAATTCCCCCGACCCGCTGGAAACCGCGGTGCGGATGGCGATTGCCGGCAACATCATTGATTTCGGAACCCCGCACGGGCAGAAGGATAACGGGTTGCTGGAGGTGATTGCCCATGCGCTGGAGGCGGACTTGGGCATGGAGGCTTTTGCCGCATTCCGCGAAAAAATCGAAAAAGCGGAGCTGATTCTCTATTTGGCCGACAACTGCGGCGAGGCGGTGATGGACCGTTTGTTGATCGAGCAGCTGCCGACCGAAAAGGTGGTGTATGCGGTGCGCGGCAAACCGATCCTGAACGATATCACGCCGGCGGAACTTCCGCAGACCGGAATCGACCAGCTGTGCCGTACGATGGAGAACGGATCGGATGCGCCGGGAACGATCCTGGAGCTGTGTTCTCCGGAATTCCGCGATGTGTTTGCGCGCGCGGACCTGCTTATCGCCAAAGGGCAGGGCAATTTTGAAACGCTCAACAGGGCGCGCCCGGATATCTTTTTCCTGCTCAAGGTCAAGTGCGATGTCGTGGCCTGCGAGACCGGCCTGCCGCTCGGCAGTATTGTTTTCACGACGTGATGCGGGCATGAAAAAAGCGCCCACCGGGGTGGACGCTTTTGCGGTTTTCCAATGATTGGAAACGCCGGGCCGAGCCTAGAAAAAGAACATCAGGTTGGTGGCGAGCAGGTTTTTGCTTTTCCAGCTGTTGCCGCTTTTGCTGGCCTGCCAGCGGTAACCGACGCGCAGTTTGACGTGGTCGATTTTGTAGTACACGCCGGCCGTCAGCCAGTTCTGGCCGAAAAATCCGTCGTAGTTATCGGAAAAGAACAGCTCTTCTTCCAGGTAGGGTTTAATGCCGACGATGTCCCAGGGCATATCGGCGCGGAGGCGGTTGCGGTAGCGCATGTCGTCCTCTTTGTCGCCTTCATAGATGCGGAATTCGAGGCGGCTGCGGCTGGAGAGGGCGATGTCGTTGAGTTTGGTGCCGTAGTTCAGTTCAACCAGCGGGCGGTGTTCGGTGCTCCAGTCTCCGGTGGAAGCACTCTGCAGCCAGCACTGGCGGTAGTAACCGCTCAGCGTCCAGTGGTCGTCGAGTTTATAGGCGAGGCCGAGGTCGATGAGCCCGAAATAGGTGTCTTCAAAATCATCGCGCGAAATGGTTTCGTAGCGGTTGTAGACCGCCCATTCGTCGTTGATGGAATATTTGAGGATGTAGTCGTGAATCCCGCCCCAGTCGCTGGCTTCAGCCGTTGGAAGGAGGATGGTCGAGGTAGCGGTCAGCAGCAGTAGCAGTTTCTTCAGCATTGTTTTTTAGTCCCTGGATTAGTTTTTCCGATCCCGCCCCACACGAGATCACCGAGCGCATGGCATCTTCCACCGTGACGTCGACGGGATGCACATACTGTTTATTCAAGTGGTAGATAAAGCCGGTTGTCGGGTTCGGCCCCGTCGGTACAAACACCGTCACGGTTCCGTCGTCATGCCGGTCGGTAATGAACGCGGTAACTTTCACGTCGTTCTGGAAAATCCGGACCAGCGCCACGGAGGAAAAGGGCGATTCCTTCCGGCCGACGAACTGATTCACCGTTTCCTTCACAACTTTATAGCCGGGCGCTTTGCTCAGCACGCTGTTTTCGAATCCATGGAACATGATCTGCCCCAGGCGCGTGCGTACAAACAGCCCGACCAGAAAGCAGCCGAGGACAATCACGGAAATCACAATGGCCGTGGCAATGGCTTCGTTATACCGGTCCGGCAGATCAATATTGTTGATCACCAGATCCGTCAGCGGCTCAATCCCTTTGCTCACCAGGCCGAACAGCCAGCGGAACGCAAAAACCAGAATGATCGTCGGCAGGATCACAATGACGCCGCCGATAATCGTTGTCCTTAGAAAATTTTTGGTTCTGCCCAGCATGACCTTCTCCACATAAGCGGCGCAGTGTATCTAAATCGTTCATTGCGAAAAGATAAAAATGTATCGATTGCGCTGAAAATAAGCAGACTCAATTCTGTTTTGCCCTCAGTGTTCGATTCGTGTCTATTCTCCTGCCATGAAGATTTTACTGAACGAGCGCCCGCTCGATGTTGAAGAGGGGATGACCCTGCTGCGTTTGAAAAATAAGCTGAAGCCCGCGGCCGATGTGATCATCTATAACGGCGCCGCCGTTGCGGATGACCTGCCGCTGAACGAGGGCGATGCCGTCAACCTGATCCAGCGCGGGGAGGTTCCGCCGGCCGAGGAGCTCGAAGCCCTCATGGTTTCGCGCCACACCCCCGGTGTGCACGAAAAAGTCAAAGGCGCAACCGTCGGCATCGCCGGGCTGGGCGGTCTCGGTTCCGCGATTGCCGTGGCGCTTGCGCGCGTCGGCGTCGGCAGGCTGATTCTCGCCGATTTCGATGTGGTCGAGCCGAGCAACCTCAACCGGCAGCAGTATTTCATCGACCAGCTCGGCCGCACCAAAGCCGAGGCGCTCGAAGAAAACCTCAATCGGATTAATCCCTATGTCACCTACGAAGCGCACTGCGTGAAAGTGACGCCCGGGAACATGGCCGACCTGTTCGGTTCGGTCGATGTCATGGTCGAGGCCTTCGACCGCGCCGACCAGAAAGCCATGCTGATGCAGCATTTCAAAAGCGCGCCGCTGGTTGCCGCCTCCGGCCTCGCCGGCTACGGCCCGGGCGAAACGATCGGGGTGCGGAAAATGGGCGACCGGCTGTACATCATCGGCGATCTTGAAACCGGCGCCGCCCCCGGCTGCGGGCTGATGGCCCCGCGGGTCGGCATTGCCGCCC
>JBFJYX010000147.1:0-7275 GCA_041622415.1 Pontiella sp. | reverse complement strand
GCCTATACTGAGGAAGCTGAAGCGCGAAGGCTATACGCTGGTCGGGCTCGAGCAGACCACGAATTCAACACCGCTCTCGGAATATGCCTTTCCCGTAAAAACGGCGATCATCGTCGGGGCGGAGCGCGAAGGGCTTTCGGACGACTGCCTGGCCCTGCTCGATGCCGTGGTTGAAATACCCGTCTGGGGTTTGCCCTATTCCTACAACGTCGCGACCGCCACCTCCATGGCGATCTATGAATACTGCCGCCAATTTCCGAACGGCTGATCCCATTCAATCGAAAGAAACCCTATGAACTGGTCCACGATCCATTTTATTGAATATCTCAGTGCCGTCGATGCCGCGCTGGAGACTGACTACGGTTCGGCATCCGAGATGGACGAGCTCGAAAGCATTTCCATGGCCCATCAGGAAAACACGCCGCCGGAGCATATCGCCCGGCGTCTGCGTACCCCGCGCCGCTGACATTTAATCCGGCAGGTATGCCTGGCCATGCATCAGCCCCGGAGTTGAGTTCACGCTGGAACGTGAGTCGCTCAGCAGGAACACGTCAGGGATGCTTCGACATACGTAAATGCGAAAGGAGGCCACATGACTGACCGCACGGAAACAGTAAGGCTCGCAGGAACCCCGGTTTCGCCGGGATTGGCCCAGGGCTTCATTCACCTGCAACACACGTTGCTGGGCCCCATCGATGTCCCGGAACCGATCATTCGGGGCGATGTCGAAGAAGAGTTTTCGCGGCTGGATGCCGCAACGGTGAGCATTTCCAATGATCTCCTTGCGCTGGTCACGCGGGTGGAAAAGGAATTCGACGCCCGGCTTTCCAATGTGTTCGAAGCGCATCAGATTATGGCGAACGATCCGGCCATCCGGGAGGAATTGAGAAAGGAAATCGCGGAGAATCTGATCAGTGCCGGCAGCGCGGTTAAGACAGTGTTTCTGCGGTGGGAAAAACGATTCCTGCTGATGGAGTCGCAGGTCGCGAAGGATAAGAGTGCGGATATGCATGATATCTCGCTCCGCCTGCGTAAAGCGCTTGCGGGCATCACGGTTCATCCGCTGGATCGAATTCCGCATGGCTGTGTTTTGGTGATTTCACGTTTACTGCCCTCCGATACCGTGTTTCTGGCCGGCCGATCCATTGCCGCCGTTCTGATGGAACACGGGAGCGTTGCCTCGCATGCGGCGCTCTTTGCCCGCGAAATGGGCCTGCCCTGCATTTCAAAAATACCCGGCCTGCTCAACCCCGCGTCCGTTGGCGCACTGGCTTTGGTCGATGCGGATACAGGTACGGTCACGATCCATCCCCGAAAGCAGGAGCAGGAGATCTTTCGAAAGAAAATCGAGGATAAAGAGCGTTCCTATACCTATGCACGGGAACGCGCGGCGATACCGGCAACCACCAAGGATGGCATTACCGTCTCTGTACTCGCCAATGTCTGCAGTAAGGAGGACACCGAAAAAGCCATGTTAAACGGCGCCAAGGGCGTCGGGCTGTACCGTATGGAACAGGCATACCTCGGTTGTGTGATGCCGCCGACCATGGATGAACTCCTCGACGAAATGCGCTGGACGCTGGAAGCGGCCAAAAAGCGCCCGGTCACCGTCCGCCTGCTGGACGTCGGCGCCGATAAACCGTTGCCTTTTATCCGTTTTCTGGCGGAATCAAACCCCTCGCTGGGGCGGCGGGGCATTCGCCTGCTGCGCGAATATCCGGAGCTTCTTAAAACGCATTTACGCGCCGTGCTGGAACTTTCCCGGGATTTTGATGTCCGGGTCCTGGTGCCCATGGTCACGCTGGCCGACGACGTCGCGATTGTGAAAGAGTGCCTGGCCCGGCTCGGCCAAGAGCTGGGGCTGTCTGCGCTCCCCAGAATCGGGGCGATGATCGAAACGCCGGCTGCCGCGCTTTCGGCCCGGAAACTGGCGCCGTATGTCGATTTCCTGAGTTTCGGAACAAACGATCTGACGCAATATGCCTTTGCCGCCGACCGTGAGAATGCGGCGGTGGAGCAGTATTTCGACGATGCGTCGCACGTCATCTTCCGCCTGATGCAGATCGTGCACAACGACGTGCCGGAGATGCCCCTGTCCGTGTGCGGCGAGCTGGCCGGCCGGCCGGAGCATATTTCCCGGCTGCTGCAATGCGGGGTCAGGACATTAAGCGTTGCGCCGGCCTTGATCCCGATGACCAAAGAGGCCATCCGCAAATCCACCTGTGGACCGGCGCCGCGCGGCCGGGCGGAGTAAGGCGGAACAACCGGGGCCGTTTTCCGCCCCGGAATCCCGATCGGATCCGCCGTGGCGGCAGGGCGCATTCAAAAGAGAAAAAGCTTCCAAACATTGGAAACCCGCCCAAAAAAACACACTTTTTCGGGGCATCCCGTATATACCCGATAGGCACATTTTCAATGGAGGGTATATTGTAATTTGAATCGAGATAGGCCGGGGAGAGGCTCGGCGGATTATTCGACAATAACGGGAGGAACGTGATGAATAAGCGGATCAGTATTGTGATACTCGGTTTGGCCTGCGCCATGGGCGCTCAGGCGGCCAGCATTAACTGGGTTAGTCTTGGAACCAATACGGAATGGAACCTGGTGGATAACTGGGAGACCGATTATCTGCCCGGCGATAATACAAACGGGGTTCCGGATCGAGCCGATTTTTTTCAAGGCAGCGACGTTGCGACGGTAACCAGCGCAGTTACTTCGTCCAATAAGGTTGATATTCTCATGCGGAACAACGGGAATTTGACGATCAGCGCCGATATGCCGGACCTGCGCCTGATCGACGTTGGAATCAATGGCGCCATTGCCGGCTTCGGAACGTTTATCAAACAGGATGCCGGCACGGTGACCGCCAGGGACCTGACATTGGGCACGGACGACGCCAACGGCGGATTGTATGAGCTCTCGGGGTCGGGTGCGCTCGCATTGACCGGCTTTACAGTAATCGGAGCGAACGGCAAGGTTTCGATGATGGGCAGCAATGCCGCATTTGCGGCAGGGAATGGTACCAATGATAACCTGACCATGCTGTCCACGGGTATACTCGACTTCCAGTTCGATGCCGCGGGCGTCGGAAGCATTGATGTCGCGGATGCCTTCATCGTCGATTCGACCAATTCGGTGCTCACCATTGATGCGTTGGCCTATGAAGGAGCGGCGGCTACCTTCGACCTGGTTACGTTCAGCACCAACATCGGCACATTTGCCACAAGCAACATCACGGTATCCGGCGTCAAGAGCTGGTCGGTCGGCTATGATGCCGACAGCATGTTTGTCAGCCTCGTTCCCTATGGTCCGGGCGATACCCTGCTGATCGGGCAGGATGACTTCGACGGCGCGGCGCTCTATGCGGACCGGACGATTGTCGGCGGAGCCAACTCGGCAGGCGGTATAACGTGGGCGGTTGTCAGCCGCGACAACATTCAGTATCCCGGGATGATTGATACCTCCGTGGCGGCCGGCGGGGTCGTCACACAGGACGTGACGGATGTGAGCGGATTCCTGGGCACCAATAAAACGGATAATATTTTCGGACTGTATCGTGCCGGCGCAGCAGGAGGGGGTCGGTCTCTCACGTATACCTTCGACATTACGGGCTATACCAATCTCAACCTGCTGGTCGATTGGGCGACATCCGGCGCGTACCAGGAAAGCAAGGATGTGTCTATGTCCTACGTTATTGACGGCGGGGCAACCAATACGATCCTGGATATCGGCGTGTCTCCGGATGACTGGACGGAAACCATGGATAACGGCACGGAGCTGACGCGTACGTTCAGCTTCCCGGTAACGGTTAACGGCGTGGTCACCAACAGCCTGACCGATGAGTTCCAGACCTACAATCCGCAGATCGAAGGAATGGGAACCAATCTTACGCTGATTATCGTGATGGAATCCGGTGTCGGCGGATTTGGCGGCATGGGCATGGATAACCTGAAGCTCTATGGAACGATCCCCGGAACCCCCGGCCTGCCGGAAATCGGCGATATGACCATCGAAGTGATTTCGGGCGGAACCGAAGTGTCCCTGAGCTGGCTGACTGACGTCGGGTATACCTACGGCGTTCAGTCTAAAGCCGACCTGAACGATCTGGTTTGGGACAACATCATCACCAATGTACCCGGAACCGGCTTTGAGGTGACCGTCACCAATGCCGTCTCGCCGGACGTCGAATTCTACCGGGCCTACATCGAAGAATAGCCGGATTTTAAACAGGGAAAACCCGGGCAGGCGCGTCCTGCCCGGAAAAAATGGAGAAAAAATGAGAAACATACATACGATAATGGCTGCCAGCCTGCTGGTGGCTTTAGGAGTGCAGGCGGATAATGTCAGCTGGACAGGTGGAGGCGCTACAGATGACTGGAATGATACGGCCAACTGGAACACGACCTACGTTCCGGGTGGTAACGGTGTGGCAGACCAGGCCATTTTTTCCGGGACCGGCGACAGCAATACGCCCACTGGTGATTTTGCCTTCACTGTCGCTTCCGATCTGACCACACGCAACGAGGCGGTCATCACGATTGGATCCGGTGTGAATATCAGCAACTTTGATCAATGGCGCCTGGGGGCAAATGCCAATAATGGTGGCGGTCATGTGGTCATGACCGGCGGGTCGCTGTCAGGGGTCAGCTTTGCAGTGGCCACCAGTCCTACCGCTTCCAGCCGGTCAAGTTTCACCGTGTCGGGAGGCACTCTCACGACATCTGGTGTATTTTCGCTTGGTGGGCTGGCGGATTTTAATTTGACCGGCAACAGTGCTTCTTTTGATGTGGGAAGTTTTACTGCTGCTGACGGAAGTATTTTCAATGCGACGTATTCTTCCGGCATGAGCACGGTTGACGTAACAGGCAATGCCAATATCAATGCGGCGGGTGCTCTTCTGAATGTTAATCTCAGTTCCTTTGCAGGAACCGGGGACTTCGACTTAATTACCTTCGGTTCACTTACGGGCGGCTTTGCCGGTGGAAACGTAGTGTTCTCCGGTCTTGATGGTGGAAGAAGTGCAACGCTTGAAAGTGATGCAGACCGTATTTATGTGCATGTCATTCCGGAACCGGCGACGCTGGGGCTGATCGCATTTGCGGGAGTCGGGGTGCTTACGGTCCGGCGCTTTATACAGATGTAATGCAGCAAGCCCCGGATCAACCGTCCGGGGCTTTTTTTATGTCCCGTGTACACGGGATAGTAAAACGAAGGGGCTGTGTTAATTTATCTACGAATCGCAATAGTAGGTTGACCATTTGAAAAGGAGCGGGAAGTGACGAAAAAAAAGACGGCATTAGGGATGTGTCTGCTAATGGCTGTTTGCGCGCAGGCGGCGACGGTTCAATGGACCGGCGGATCGGCTTCCAATGATTGGAATGACGCGGCGAACTGGAGCACGGCCTATGTACCCGGAGCGACGGCGGCGGACAGCGTTCTTTTTATCGGCACCGGCGACAGTACAACCCTGGTGACGCCCTTTGTTTTTACAAATGCGTCGTCGATCAACCTGCGCAGCGATGGCGGCCCGACGGTTACCTTGAAAGCTGATCTGACCGGGGTGAGCACCTTATATCTCGCGGGCAACAGCGGGCATGACGGCGGGACGGTAATTCATCTGGACGGAACGCTGACCGTGGGCTCGATCAGGGTCGGCAGCAGCAGCGGCGCCACAACGGAATCCGCATACACCATTTCGGGCGGACGGATTTCCAACTCCTGCAACCTGTATGTCAACAAAGGGACCTTCACGTTGTCCGGCTCGTCAGCCGAAGTGGGGGCAGGTTCGATGACGGTCACCGGCATCGGCGAGCTGAAATTTGAGTTGGGCGCTTCCGGCGTGATCCCGATCAGTGTGACCAATGAATTTTCGATCAACGAAACGTCGGAGCTGACGATCGATGCCTCGGTCTACACGGCGACCAATACCGTGATTGAACTGGTTCAGTTTGGGTCCCTGAGCGGCAGTTTTGACCCCTCGCTGATTACGGTCACGGGGCTGGCGCCAGAGCATGAGCCAGCCACCGTTGTCTATGACGGCGACAGCATGAACCTCGAGCTGGCCGAGCCGGATCCCAACTGGGCGGCGGTCATGGCGCTGGGCGATCTGACCAATGCGCCGGCGGTTTATACCACCAACGGCATTGTGACGAATATCACCGTCGGGGCCATTCAGTCGATCATGTATGACGGCGTGGACTATACCGGCAAGGCGACCCGCGTTTGGGCGTATGTCGGTCTGCCTGCCGGAGCGAGCCCGAGTAATCCGGTGCCCGCCGTGGTTTTGGCGCACGGCGGAGGCGGCACGGCGTTTAAAACCTGGGTTGAAGAATGGAATGCGCGCGGCTATGCGGCCATTGCGATGGATAACGAAGGGCGCATCACCGATCCGGATACCGGGGTAAAGTCGCTGCACGAGTGGAGCGGCCCGCAGCGCACCGGCATCTATGACGACATGGCGAAGCCCATCGGCGACCACTTTATGTATCACGCGACAGCAGACGCCATTCTGGCCAACTCGCTGCTGCGCTCCCTGCCGGAGGTGAATCCGGATCAGGTGGGCCTGATGGGCGTCTCCTGGGGCGGAGTGATCACCAGTACGGCCATCGGTCTTGATGACCGGTTCGCATTTGCCATTCCGACCTACGGCTGCGGCCACATGTATGATGCCCTGAACAATTGGGGCGAAGCGCTGGGTGATAATGAAATGTATAAAACGGTGTGGGATCCCGTGCTGCGCATGGAGAACGCGACGATGCCCGTCCTGTGGTATTCGTGGCCGGAGGATTATCATTTTCCGATGGATTGCCAAGCGTACACCTATCATGCCGCGCCCGGCGAGCATATGGTTTCGCTGGTTCCGGGAATGGGGCATGGGCATGGTGCAGCGTGGGCGCGTCCGGAAAGCTATGACTTTGCCGACAACATCATCAGCAACGGAACCGGGTGGTGCGTGCAGCAGAGCATCAGCCTGACCGGATCGGATGTGGAAGTGGTGTTTGCCACAACACGACCCTTGAAAACGGCGTCGCTGATCTACACTACGGGAACCGGAAAAACCGGCGACCTGACCTGGCCGGAAACCAATGCCACTTCACTCGTGGAAAGCCCCGCGGGAATCTGGACGGTTACGGCGCAGCTGCCGACGAATGCCACCGGATGGTTTGTGAATACCACGGCGGATGCTAACGTTGCCGGCTATCGGGGCGGGGACGTGATCGCCAGCTCCGACTATCAGGAAGTCATCCATGTGGTGCTGAACGGTGCGCAACCCTT
>JBFJYX010000146.1:0-7303 GCA_041622415.1 Pontiella sp. | reverse complement strand
ATCAGCTTTCCATTCTGAAGACCGGTTACCTGATAGTGCGTTCCTCCCCAGCGGCTTTTGTGCATCCCGTGGAAGAAGGCGCCGACAGGATTTTTCCAGCCGCGGGCGGCATGATCCCACGCATCGGCTGAATAACCATCGAAGGGAACCGCTTTTCCCGCGCCCGCGTTCGGATAGCGGGCCATCACCTGGCGCGTCCCGTTGATAAACAGCTGGTCGACGGTCTGCTCCGATTCGAGCTTCGCCTGATAAATGCCGTCCTTCCAGGGCTTCCAGTTCAGCTTAAGCGACAGCGCCCCCGTCAGGGTAACGTCCGCGCCTTCGGCAGCGAGGTAGACCACCTCCGCCCCCTCGGCCCCGCTGTCCTGCGGCGTGAACCTCAACGGCTCCGCCAGTCGATAAATGCCCGCTTCTAAAATGACGGCGCAGGGCTCCTTGCCGAGCTTGCCGCCGGCGCGAAGCGCATCGCGCGCCGCCGCAACGGAGGACAGGGGTGCAGCTTTGGTGCCCCGATTGGCATCATGGCCTTTCGGCGAAACATAGACCGTGTGCGCCAGCACACTCGAAGGCGCGAACGTTAAGGCCAGGGCCGCCACCCAAAAACTGATGTCATATTTTTTCATTCTATTCCTCACGTATTCCACAAATCAAATGACGCCTCGATGCATGCTGTCTTCCGCAAAGATGAAAAAGAATGCACCGGCTAATCCATGTGGCGCATCAAATTCGTTTTATTTGCCGTCTCTCTTTTCCGGAATGGTGCGTTGAGCAGCCGATTCAATCCTCGTTGAATCCGCGGTCGCCCTGCTGAGCCATCCAGCCCGAAATGGAGGCTTTCAGTTCCTGCAGTTTCGGGGCGACTTCCGGGTTATCCGCCAGGTTGTTCATTTCCCAGGGATCGGTTTTCAGATCGTAGAGCTGGAACTCCGGCTGTTTTCGAAAACGCTGCACCTTTTGTGCTGCATCGGGATCGCTTTCGGCCTGTTCCAGCCAGGAACGATACAGCTGCCGGACATGCCGGTCTTTCATTTTATCCTCATAACCGAAGTCAAAACCATTGATGACGCGAACGGCGAACAGGTTGTCCGGCGTCAGGTTCCACATCAGCTTGTAGCGCCCGTCGGTCACTGCACGGGAATCGAACGGCGGGCCTTCCGGTCCGCTGGTATAGGTGAAAAACGCCTTTTCCCGATGGGTTTTGGTTTGGCCCTGAATGAGAGGAAGCAGGCTTTTCCCGTCCAGGTCGGCCGGTACGCTTCCGCCGCCGGCGTCAATCAGGGTCGGCAGAATATCGCAGTACTGAGCGAGCGCATCGGTTTCAAACGCCGAAGCCCCCGGCCACTTGATCACACAGGCCGAGCGCACACCCCAGTCGTAGGTGGTCCATTTACCGCAGGGCATCCCGGCACCGTTTTCATCCAGCACAATCAGCGCGGTACTGTCGTCCAGTCCCAATTTTTCGAGCAGCGTTTGCGCCTGGCCGACCTGCCCGTCGAACAGCCGAACCTCCGCAAGATGCTCGCGATAAAGTTCCCGCGTTTTTGCGGTATCGACCATATGCGGCGGCAGCTTCAGTTCGTCGAGCGTCCAATGCGATGTGTCCCCCGAATCCCACGGCGCGTGCGCATGAACGGAGCAGATAAACAGGCAGAACGGCTGATCCACATTACGCGTCATGAATTCTACGACGCCATCCCAGTCGTCGGGTTTGACGCCGCGCGCATTGCAGTTGGAAATAAATCCTTTCACCTTTTCGAACGGATAAACCGATTGAGGTTTAAAATGCGTCTTGCCGGTCAAGCCCACCCGATAGCCCAGTTTCTCAAGATGCTGCACGACGCTCAGCGTCCCTATTTTCGTGGCCTTGTGGTTTTGCATGCAGCCGTTGCGGTGCGGCTGCAACCCGGTATAGAGCTCCGCCCGCGTCGGCGCACAGATGGCCTCCGACACGAACATATTCGTAAAGCGGATGCCCTCTTTGGCTAATCGGTCGATGTTCGGCGAGGTATGCGGATTTCGGGAACCATAACATCCAATACTTTCTGCGCTGATGTCATCACCGACGAGAATCAGAAAGTTGGGACGCACCGCCTGCTCCGGCCCGGCGCCAACCCAACCGGCCAGCAACAATACCGCAGCTCCGAAAATTCCATTCCACGTTTTCATGATAATCCAATCTCCCTGTCACTTCCAACCCACCGGCATACGCGGCGACGCAATTTTTCCAATCCCTGGAAAAGTCAATACCTGCCCTCTTCCGCACCATCATTCCATTGATACCGCATTCTGTCGGAAGAAACGATTCGAGTCGACGCAGACGGTTGAAAATCTGCACGGAGAAACCCGGGACTGGCGCCCCCCCGCCGGTATCCATCAACGCCTGGAGTTACGCCGCCATGCAGGTCGCTTTTCAGGGCAGGCGGCGACTTGCGGGCTTGCCTTATGGTGCCGAACGGATTCATTAAACCGGGACCTGTTCCTCCGTCCCGGTCTTTTCTTCAAATCCTCAGCGTACAGAAACCTTGCTGTGGTCGCCGGTCATTTTAACGCGCGGGTGTTTCACGACGGCGCGCCACTGATAATTCTTATCGTTCGGCACCTCGATGGTCTGGGCAAACTCGCCCGGCGCGGTCATTTCGGCCAGCTCCGTGGAGAACCATTCGTCGTTGTACATATTCTCCGCAAAACCGAGATATTCCTGATATTCAAAACCGACCAGCACCTTCACCGCATCGCCGAGATCCATCAGTTCGCCGTTAAAGGTGACCTGCCCGTTTTTACCTTTGGCCTCTCCATTCATCACCTGCGGCGGTTTGCAGGAGGGTTTGACATTCGTGAGCTTCACGACGATCGGATTGCGCCAGTCGGTGTGGTTCAGCAGGCGCTGCCCCGGAATGATGGACAGGTGCAGCCCGTCCTCTTTCTGCTCAAAACGCGGCGCCACTTCTTCCGGCGTCCTTTTGGTATATTCAATGGCTTTGCCGTTATGCCCCACCACGCTGATTTCCGTTTTATCCGTGACCTCCACCGAACCGATCACAAACTCGCGGCGGTCTTTCCGATACCAGTCTTTCTGTTTGGTCAGGAACACATAAACCGTGTCTTCATCCTTGGCTTTCGTGAACCAGATGTTGCCTTCATTGGTGACGATCCACGGCCGAACCCCCAGCACCGACTCGCGGTTGACAAAGTTCCACAGCGCGACCTCGCGCATAATATCTTCCTGCAGCTCATTGATGGTTCCATCGGGGCGCGGGCCGAGGTTCAGCAGCAGTGCGCCGCCTTTGGCCCGTGTTTCAATCAGGATTTCCACCACGCGGTTTCCGTCCTTCAGGTTATCCAGCTGCTGCGGCATATACTGCCACTGCGTACCGAGGGTCATGCAGGTTTCCCACACCTCTTTCGGCGGCAGTCCCGGAACCGTCTGCTCCGGACTGGAGATGGCCCCGCGGGTAATCATGCAGTCCGGCTGCAGCGTCCAGACCACTTCCTTGGTCGGCGCTTTGCCGCGTCCATCAATAAAGAACACATCGATGTCACCGTAGTTGGTCATCAGTTCCGTCACCTGATCCTGGATATATTTGATGTATTGCGGATCCTTTTCCGGATTCGGCTTATGCGCCAGGCGCCGGATCGGAAATCCCCGCCGATGGCTGTAGGAAAAATCCTCGGGGGAATAGTAAAGGCCCACATCAATATCAAACTTGTTACAGGCATCGACGAACTCGCGCACAATGTCTTTGCCGTACGGCGTGTTCATCACATTAAAATCGGTCGTCTTGGTATCCCACAAACAGAAGCCCGAATGATGCTTCGTCGTCAGGGCGATATATTTCATGCCCGCGGTCTTGGCCAGCAGCACAAAGGTTTCCGCATCCCAGTGCTTCGGATAAAAGGTCTGGGGCAGCTCGTTGAAATAACGCTCCACATACGCATCATCCGCCGAAACCAGCGAATGGCTGATCACCGAACCGAGCTGCGCATCCACCCCCCAGTGCAGAAACATGCCGAAGCCGTTATCCCGCAGCCACTCGATCCGCTCCGGCTTATTGCCCAGCTCTCCGATGCTTCCGGTTTCATCCACCGCATTGGCTGCTTCAATGGCCTCCGCCTCAAACTCACCGGCGGCCATTACGCTGCCGGCTCCTGCGGCCAACATCAGGCCGGACAAAATGATCTGTTTAATTTCCATTTTCACGCTCCATCTGGTTTTCCGGCACACGCATCGATGCAAGAATGCTCGACTGTATGCGCTCTTCATAATTTTCCAATTCAAGATTTTTCACGGTCGGCAAAAGCACAGCGGCATCCTCGCCGATCCAATCCATCATATTCAGCACCTTCAGCGTGGCATAGCTGTTGGTTTTCAGCAGGTTTTCCAGACATTGGAAACCCTCCTGCCGGGCGCCGGTATTGATCAGCAGCCAGGCCGCCATGGCGCGTACCTCGTGCGATTCATCTTCCAATCCCTGGAAACCCGCCGCCTGATCATTCAGCAGGAAACAGCCGACCATGCCCCAATAGCGCAGGCCGCAGTCCGGACTGTGCAGCAGTTTCCGAAGCCGTGAAAGGTTGGCCGGATCTTTTTCCAGCGCCAGGTCGGCGGCATCCAGCAGTGCCGGCAGGTCATAAAGTTCCGGATCGCGCACCATTTCATAAATCGTCAGGCCGTGGTCCGCCGCGCGCTTCACCATCTCCGACTCCGGCAGCAGCGCGGCATCGTGAACCGCAAGCTGCCAGCCGCGCAGCTGAACCCGCATCCGCTGCGCCACTTCTTTGAACTCCGGATTTTCAATCAGGTTGTTCACGCTGTCCGGATCCTGCCGCATGTCGTACAGCTCTTCCGTATAGCCCTTGGGCGCAAACCAGCGCGACTCCACCTCAGTCGCGCGTCCGGAAGTCACGTGCGCCTCCCACGCCTCGGAGGCCTTCATTTTCCAAAGAAAATTCAGGTGCTGCATCCACGGCACATACGGCATGTAGTTGCGGATATAGAGAAACTGTTTGTCGCACACCGCCCGCGCATTTTCACAGCGCTCATCCATCCGCCCCCGAAACGCAAAATGATAGTCCCGTTCCGGCTCCACGTCTTCGCCGAGAAAAACGGTGCCCTGCATCACTTCCGGAATATCCGCCCCTGCCAGGCTCAGCCACGTCTTCGGCATATCAACAAAACTGACCAGCCGGTCGATCTTTGATCCCGGCACCGCCGGCCGCAGCGCTTTAAACGTTTCCGGAATACGGAGAATCAGCGGCGCATGCAGCCCGCTCTCGAACAGAAAGCGCTTGCTCCGGGGCAACACGCCGCCGTGATCCGAGTTGTAGATCACAATCGTATTTTCCGCGAGCCCGTGCTGCTCCAGCATCTCCAGCGCCGCCCCGACATCGGTATCCATCCGCTTCACCGCGTCGTGATACTTGGCATAATTCTGCCGGATCACCGGCAGGTCCGGATGGTATTTCCGCAAACGCGTATCGGCGGGATCGTGGATCGTTTGCTCCACATTCCCCTGCGCCCGGCTCTCGTGCGACTCCTTAAAATTGATCACCTGGAAAAACGGCTGGTTTGCCTGCAGCGCCGCCCAGTCCACCTCACCGGGATTGTCCCAGCACGCTTTATCCTCCCGCCCGCCGATGTTGTAATCCGTCTTGGGAAAATTGCCGGTGTAATACCCGGCCGCCCGAAGCGCATCGGGATAGTACGGAATTTGATCATGCGGAATGTCATAGCGGCTGCGCATCGGGTGCGTCCCCATGGAAACCGCATGGATGCCCGTAATCCAGGTGCTGCGCGACGGCGCGCAGACCGGCGCATTGGCATAGGCATGCATATACTGGAACCCTTCCGCCGCCAGCCGGTCGATGTTCGGCGTCTCCGCATACGGATTGCCGTAGCATCCCACCCAGCTCACATTGTTGTCTTCGCTCGTCAGCCACAGGATATTCGGACGCCCCGCGCTGCCGAACGCGGCGCCGGCAATCCCCAGCAGGCTCATCATCGCAATCCAATGCATTCGCATCATAACTCTTCCCTCTTAAAACAGGCGGCGGCACCACAGCCGTCGATCGGCCGGATGCCCAGCCCGGGCGCCGAAAGACGCTTAGAAGTGAACACCTAGGCGCCGGATTGGGACACGGCACAAACGCATTTCACAAAAGCAGCGCTATTCCAGGATGACCCGGTAGAAGCCGGCATCGTCCGGCATGGCCAGCGTGCTGGCGTTAGTGGCGCTGTGGACCGGAATGCCCGATTCAACCGTCGAAAATCCATCGGCCAGATCCGTTGAACGCTGCAGCGAATAGGTGGCGCCCTCCACGCCGGACCATTCAAGCGACAGCGAGCTGCCGTCCAGCTCCGTCAGCGCCGCTTCCGGATCGCTGAGGTTTTCCCCATCGATTCCGTCAGCAGAGTAGAACTGCTGTTCAAACTCAATCCAGTTCAGGTTCCAGCCGCTGCTGTCCCATTCATAATCGGCGGCCTCTGCGCACGGCAGCCCCCAAACCGCCGCCGCCAGCACGGCACCGAATGCGTTCCTGATTCTATGCTGCATGGCCCTTTCCCCTTTTAACTTTACCCTCCGCCCGAATGCCGGGCATAAGCCGCCTTATTTCTTAACCTCAACCGTAAGGCTCTTGATACGGACCGAGGTGTCCGCGGCATCTGCGGCGCCGGTCATTTTAAACATGACCTCGGCACCCGCCGGAACCTTGACATCCTCGAGCGTGTGGAATCCCGCCGCGGCGGCGGTGTCGCCCAGCACCAGATCCTTGAACGCATCCGACGAAACCGTCATTTCCGCCCCGGTTCCCTGGCCCTCCAGGTCGATGCTCTGCAGGGTCACATCCGCATCAAAAGCAATAATCCACGCCTCGCCGGGGTTAAAATTGAGGAACTCCTGGGAATACCCTCCGATGCTCCCCTTTTTGGTAGAGTTTATGCCAAGCGTCCCGGATTTGGCGTTCACATAGGTCTCGTGCTTATTTCCCGCCGAGGCACGGGATCCGTCCTGCCCGATCACATCAACGGTTTTCAGCGTAACGCCGCCGGATTCATCCAGCACCGCCGAGCCGCCGCAGCCTGTTTTATGCAGGCCGCTGCCCTCGGTAAAATAGAAACAGACCTGCGCCTGCACCGCACAAGCCGCACCGAGCGCCGCAGCCGTTACGAACCATCGCATCCTTCCCATCACATTCCCTCCTGGTTTTCGTTTAATCCTGTCCCACCCGGGCTTTGAAAAACAGCCCCGCTGCATTCGTCATTGAAACCGCATACCGGTTAGTCGGCGGTGTCGCCGCCGCCGCT
>JBFJYX010000145.1:0-7400 GCA_041622415.1 Pontiella sp. | reverse complement strand
TGGCCCTGCCCGTTACTCCGGAGCGGGAGACCGTCTACCATTTTACCAGCCCGTATGTTGTCAATGCCGTGGTGGCGGTGGTGCGCAACGATGACTCCGCCACCCAGTCGTGGGAGCAGCTGGCCGGCAAAACCCTGCTGGCGGTGGAAGGCGCATCGATCGCCGAACGGGCCGAACGCGAACTGCCGGGCGTAACGATTGTTTCGGTGGACAGCGAAAAAGAGGGGCTGCTGCAGCTGGCCGCCGGCCGGGGCGATGCTTTCCTGGGTTGGAGAGGGGCCACCCGCTACGAAATCCAGCGCCTGCTGCTCACCGACCTGAAAATCGCCTTCATGAAAGAGACCGAGGAGGCGCGGCTGCGCATGGCCATCCACCGGGATTATCCGGAGCTGGCCGGCGCCATGCAGAAAGCGGTGGACTCCATCACGCCGCAGGAGCACGCGGACATCCTACGGCGCTGGATGGGGACTGAAAACCGAGCGCCCGGCCTTCAGGCATTACCGGGATTTGATACCACCGGCTATGTCCTGAAGCGGCTGGCCGTTATTCTGCTGGGCGTGGTCCTCCTGCTCTTCGTCGTGTGGCTGCTGTACGGGGCGCCCCGGCAGTTCAGCATTCGAATCACGCTCATCTGCTTTAACATCGTATTCGCCTGCATGATTCTGGTCATTGCGGCACTGGCGGTACAGCTGCTCGAATACCATTCCACGGAACACCAACTGGAAGCGCAGATCACCCACGCATTCGATCTGACCGAGGAGCTCAAACAGACCTGCGACAACCTCTCCCGCTTTGCCCGGCGCCATGCGCTCGCCGGGGAGGAGTCGTTCGAAAGCTATTTCCAAATGCTCGTCGACATGGTGCACGGACGAACCGCCCACCCGGCAGCGTACAGTTCATTCTACTGGAACCAGGTGGCCGCCGGCCTTTTAAAACCGGTTGCGGACGGGGAAACCTACAACCTTTTCCAGGAGCTGGCCGCACAGGCCTCCACGCCCGAAGAAACCGCGGCGATTACAGAAGTCCAGCGGCAGTTCCGGAGCCTGACCGCGTTCCAGGAAACGGCCATCCAGACGGTGAACGGCCGATACCGGGACGCGGACGGGACCTTTACCGTGCAGGACCAGCCGAATCCGGAACGGGCGAATGAACTGCTGTACGGTCCGGCCTACCTTGAAGCCTACTCCGGCACGCTGACCGCCATCGACCGGGCTTACTCGCTGCTGGAACGGCGCATCCTGGGGGCCCGCCTGCGGCAGCAGGCCCTCAGCCAGGCAATCATCCTGCAGATTGCCGGGGTATGCATCACCGCCATTGTCCTGGCCATTGTATCGTATCTCATGTTACGCAAACGCATCCTGACCCCCCTGGTCACCCTCATACACGGAGCCAAGACCATTCGGGACGGCGACTATACCCATACGGTCGACCTCGATGCCTCCGATGAAATCGGTCTCCTCGCCAAGGCCTTCAATGCCATGGCACTGAATGTGAAGCAATACACGGACAGCCTGGAGCGCACACAGGCGCTCGCCCGCATCGGTACGTGGGAATTGGATCTCATGACCCATAAAGTATACTGGTCTGACGAAGCCTACAAAATCTTCGGCATTCAGCCCGGCCAGCTTGAGTTAGACTACAATGCCGTGATTGATTACATGCATCCCGATGACCGCGCACGGGTCGACGAGGCTTTTTCCGGTTCAGTGGCCCGGAACGAAGACGGGTATGAGATTGAGCATCGTGTTCTGCACAAAGAGACCGGCGAGGAGCGCCATGTCTATGAAAAATGCCGACATGAACGGGATGAACACGGAACCGTCATCCGCTCGGTCGGGCTGATGCAGGATATTACCGAACGAAAGCGGGCGGAAAAAGAGCTGCGGTATTACCAGCATATCGTCTCCTGTTCGTCCGATATGATGGCCCTCGTCGATACCCACCTGGTCTACCGCACCGTGAATAAAGCCTATGCCGCCGCCTTCGGCAAAGCGCCGGACGAGATAATTGGCAGCAAAATAGGCACATGGTCGGAGAAGGCGTACTTTGAAAAAGAAATCCTGCCCCAGCTGCAGCGCTGCCTCCAGGGCGAAACGGTGTCTTTCCAGGGATGGCAGAATTATTCCGGCTACGGTCCGCGCTATATGGACGCCCACCTGGTTCCATACCGCAATACGAGGGGCGAAACCAAAGCCATTGTCATGAGCAGCCGGGATATCACCGAACGCGTGCTGGCCGCGGAGGCACTCGCTGAAGCCAAGGAGGAAGCCGAAAAAGCCAACCGGGCCAAGAGTGAATTTATTGCCAATGTCAGCCATGAGATCCGCACCCCGCTGAATGCCATCACCGGCACGGGATATCTGCTGCAGCGCACCCCCTTGTCGAAAAAACAGCAGAACTATCTGGAGCGCATACAATCCGCCTCCGACACCCTGCTGGCGGTGATCAACGATGTGCTGGACTATTCAAAAATCGAGTCCGGGCATTTTACGATCGAACCGCGCCGCTTCCATCTGGACGACCTCTTCGAAGCCGTGGGGAACGTGACCATGCACGCCGCCCATGCCAAGGGGCTGACCTACCTGTTTGAAATTGAATCGGGACTGCCGGCCGAGCTGATCGGCGACGATACCCGCCTGCGGCAGATCCTGCTGAACCTCACCTATAACGCGATCAAGTTTACGGAGAGCGGTTCGGTCGTAGTCGCCTGCCGGGCCCGGTCACGGACGGAACATGAAATCCGTTTGGAGTTCTCCGTGAAAGATACCGGCATCGGGATTGCTCCCGAAATGCAGACCGCCATCTTCAGGGAATTCAGCCAGGCCGACGCGTCGATCTCCCGCACACACGGGGGTACGGGTCTCGGACTGACGATCAGCCACCGGCTGGTGGATCTCATGGACGGCTCGATCTGGGTCGAAAGCGAGGAGGGCATGGGCAGCACGTTCTGCTTCGACCTGCGCCTGCGCCTGCCCCGCGACCGGTCGCCCCTTCCGCAACCGGGCCATGAGCTGAACGGTTTGCGGATCCTGCTGGTTGATGACGGCCGTCAGGAGCGGGAGGTCATTACGCTGTTGCTGCGCGACCTGGGCCTGGATGTCTGCGCGGTGGATTCCGGCGAGACTGCGCTTCAGGCGCTTGAAGAGGCGGAGGTCCCCTTTGACCTCGTCTTGAGCGATGTCCTGATGGAGGGCATCAACGGCATCATGCTGAAAGTCCGAATCGAACAGATCTACGGCCCCGAGTCCGCCCCGCCCGTGATTCTGATGACCGGAAAGGGGACGGAAGAGGTGGCGAGGATCACGGGCAGGCACATAGAAAACTTCCTGTTCAAGCCCTTCACCCAGAAACGAATGCGCGAGTCCATCATCGATGCGCTGGGCAAAGAACGTTCGCATGCACAATCCGCGGCGGCTTCGACCGATACCGCAGCGTTGAACGGCATCCGGGTGCTGCTGGTGGAAGACCAGGAGCCCAACCGGCTGGTCGCCACGGAACTGCTGGAAAGCGAAGGAGTGGTCGTCGAACCTGCCCTCAGTGGTGAAGCCGCCATCACCGCGGTCCAAACCTCCCGCTATGACCTGATCTTGATGGATATTCAAATGCCGGGTATGGACGGGTACGAGGCCACGCGGCGGATTCGAAAGCTGCCGGAGCGGGGCACCCTTCCGATCCTGGCCCTGTCCGCATCGATTGATCCCGGCATACGCCGGGAGGCGATGGACGCCGGCATGAATGCTTTTCTTTCCAAACCGTTCAATCCGGCCGAGCTGTATGCCGCCATCGCCCAATGGGCCCGGCCGAAATCCGCGGCATACGACCCGTCCGTTGACGGGCGGCCCTCGCCCGGCGCCGCGCCCGAACAGCTGCGCCTGCAGATCGACGGGCTGGATATGGAAGCCGGCCTGCGCCGTATGGCCGGCCGGCCTGAGCTTTATGAAACCATCCTGAAAAGTTTCGCCGACAGCCATGCCGACAGCATCACAAAGCTGAAAACCGCGCTGGAGTCCGGAGATGACCGGACCGCCAAACGGCTGGCGCACAGCCTTAAAGGTGCCGCTGCAACCATCGAGGCCGCCGCGCTCCATCAGGCCGCCGTCGCCTCGGAAAAGGCGATCCTGGATAATCAGCACGAGTCCGCCCTCGCAGCAGTCCAAACACTGGAAAAGCGGCTGGAGCCGCTCATTCGGCAGATTCGCCAGGCGCTCATCGCCCCGGCCGCAAACCCGGCCCGCCCCGTCGATGCGGATCCCGATCCCGTCATCGCCCGGCTCAAAACATATCTCGAGGACGGCAATCCGGAAGCGCTCGCCTGCCTGGAGGAACTGGAAGCCATCCTGCCGGCTGCCGCCCGCCTGCGGCCGCTGGTCCGAAAATATGCCTTTGAAGACGCAATCGAAATGCTGACGACGATCATTTCGAAAACTTAAAAGAGAAACCGCCATGGAAGATAGACGCCCCCACCTGCTTGCCGTTGATGATAATCCCGAAAACCTCGATGTCCTGATCGGACTGCTGGAAGACGACTATAAAATATCGGTCGCCACCAGCGGTGCGCGCGCGCTCGAACTGGCCTTCCGAACCAGTCCCGATCTTATCCTGCTCGATATCATGATGCCGGAAATGGATGGGCTTGAACTCTGCCGGCGCCTGAAAGAGCGGGACGAGTTAGGCGATGTTCCCGTGATCTTTATCAGTGCCCTCGAGCGGGTGGACGAAAAAGTCAAAGCCTTCACCTACGGCGGTGTGGACTATGTGACCAAACCCTTCCAGCCCGAAGAACTCAGGGCCCGGATCTCCACCCACCTGACGCTGCAGCGCATGCAGCGGGAACTGGCAAACCAGAATGCCCATCTTGATGAGCTGGTGCGCCGCAAAAGCCGGGAACTTGCTGAAGCGCACGACCGTCTTGCACTGGCCAATGCCACGAAACAGGATTTTCTCAAACTCATATCCCATGAGCTGCGCACCCCGGCAAACGGGATACTGGGTATCGCCGACCTGATGTTCGAGAGCTGCGGAGACAGCGATGAAGCGAGTGAGTTGCGGCCCCTGTTCGACGCGTCGCGGGACCGAATGGTCGAAACCCTGGATAATGCCTTGCTGCTGGCGCAGGTCCATGTCTCGAAAGAGGATTTCCACGTCAGCCCGCTTTCACTGCAGCGGCTGCTGACCGAAGCGCACCGGTCAGCCTCAGCGTCGGCTCAGGAAACCGGCGTACGCTTTCATACGCCGCCGGAGAGTGCCGCGCAGGTGATCGGCGACGAAGACATGCTGCAAACGGCGCTGACCTCCCTGCTGCAGACGGCGGCCGTCTTTACCGATCCGGGAACCCGGGTGGCCATCCGGGTGGAAGAAACAACCGAACACATAGCCGTCACCCTGATGGCGCAGGGGCATCCCCTCGACGCCGCGGATGCGGCAGACTTTTTCGAGGTATTCAGCGATGTCCGCAGCCGTACGGCTGCCGAGCCGCTCGGCCTGAAACCGGCGGTTGCCGAGCGCATCATCTCGCTCTACGGAGGAAAGGTGCAGCTGGCCGCTCCTGCTGAAGGAGGGACGGAGATTCGAATCGCATTGAAGAAAGCGGATGCCGTTGCGGCGGTTGCCGACTAATCGGCTTCTTTCCGCAGCAGCTGTTCGGCGAGGGAGGAGACGTCCGCCGCGGCGAGCCATTCCGGGATAAAGTCGGGGTTTTCGGCGCGGCGCGCAATTTCGGCGAGGAACCGCAGGTGCCGCGTCGGATCTTTGCGGGAACCGAGCAGCATAAAGACGGCATGGATCGGCTGGGACGTGCCGGGAAATTCCAATCCCTGGAAACTGCGCATCGCCACGAGGTGGAAATCTTCAACGTCATTGAGCAGCAGGTGCGGCAGGGCCACCCCGGCGTCGGCCGGGGTCTCGCCCAGCCGGTTGCGCTCGAGCAGCGCGCCGAGGATCAGGTCGCGCGAAATACCGCTGCGTTCGGAGAGCCGGGCGGCGCCGTTGCGGATGACATCCTCCGAGTCCATCCCCTCCTCCACCTCCAGGAAGTCCGCCTGCTGGACGAGCTCAAGGAACGGATCCTCTTCGCGCAGTCCGCGCTCTTTCATGATCTGCCGCAGCTCGGTGCGCAGGCCCATGGCATCGGCATCGCGTTCGAGCAGGCGTTCGCCCATGCGTTCGGCCATCTTGCCGACGGCGCCGACCCGCGGCTGCACGCGGGGCTTCACATACAGGTTGTGCCAGACCACACCGATCGCCACGAGGCCCATGGCAAAGATACTCGCGAGCAGCCCCATTTCCGGAATCAGCACCACCGCGATCAGAATGCCAACGACCTGCATCCACGGGTAAAGCGGGCTGCGAAAGGCGGGGTCGTAGCTTTTGATGCCGCTTTCGCGCATGACGATGACCGCAATGTTTACAAACGTGAAAACCAGCAGCTGGAAGGTGCTTGCCAGTTTGGCGATCTGCTCGAGCCCGGTGACGGCCACCACAGCCAGGATGACGCCGGCGGTCAGGAAGATGGCATTGATCGGTGTTTTAAACCGGCAGATGATCGACATCCGCTGCGGGATGACCTGGTCCCGGCTCATGGCCAGCAGATAGCGGCTGGCCGACATAATGCCCGCATTGGCGGTAGTGGCGAAAGCCAGTGCGGCGGCAATACTGACCAGCGTTTTTCCGGTTGATCCAACGGCAATATCCGCCGCATCGCTCAGGGGCGTCAGGCTGTTATACAGCTGTTCCGCCGGAACGATCCCGACGACCACCGCCACGACCGTGCCATACAGCACGAGAATGGACACCAGCGAAAGCAGCATGCCGAGCGGAATATTCCGGCCGGGATTTTTCACCTCTTCCGCCATGCTGGCCACCTTGGTCAGTCCGATATAGCTGATGAAAACGAGCGCGGCGGAGGGCAGCAGCTTTTCCCAGCCATACGGAGCCATTGGTGAATAATATTCTTCGCGGATCACCGGTGCACCGCGAATGACCAGAAAGACAAGGATGCCCAGCAGGACCAGCACCATTCCGACCTGCAGCCGCGTGGTTTCCTTGGCGCCGATAATATTGAGCCCCATAAAGAGCAGGCCGGCGACAATCGCGATCAGCTGCATCGGCAGCTGGACATAATCCGCCAGGTAGGCCCCGAGCCCCAGCAGGGCAATGGAGGTCTTCAGCACCAGGGCCAGCCAGTCCCCCACCCCTTCAATCGTACCGAAGAGGCCGCCGAGACTCCGGCTGACAAAAAAATAGGAGCCGCCGGCTTTCGGCAGCGCGGTGGCCATCTCGGCCATGGAGAGCATCGAGGGAATCAGGAAAAAGCCCGAAAGCAGATAGGCGAAAATCACCGCCGGCCCGACTTTGGCCGCCACAATACCGGGCAGCACAAAAAGACCGGAGCTGATCATCGC
>JBFJYX010000144.1:0-7485 GCA_041622415.1 Pontiella sp. | reverse complement strand
GCGACATATGAATCGGCCGATGCGGAACCGGGTGCGGAATGTAGAGAAAAAACGGTTCGTCTTTATGCCGTTCGATAAAGTCCACCGCCCGCTCGGTGATGCGCTTCGTCAGGTAATCCGCATCGGGCTCCTCTTCAACCACCGTCTCCATTTCCATCAGCGGCAGCGGCGGAAAATGATGTTTCTTATCGTTCATGTGAAACGGATGAATGTCGTGGCTGTAGGGTATGCCGAAAAATTCATCAAATCCCTGACGCGTCGGCAGGAACTCCGGCTGGTCGCCCAGGTGCCACTTGCCGAACAGGCCGGTGGCGTAGCCCGCCGACTTCAGCAGCTCGGCCAGCGTGATTTCATTCGGATGCAGGCCGTTTGCATCGCCCGCAAGAAACACGCCGTCGGCCAGGCCGATCCGTTTCGGATAACATCCGGTCATCAGGGCCGAACGCGACGGCGTGCAGACTGAACCCGCCACGTAAAAGCTGGTCAGCCGGGCGCCCTCCTCCGCCATGCGGTCGATCCGGGGCGTCTTCACATGCTCGCCCCCGAAACAGCCGAGATCCGAATAGCCCTGATCATCGGTCAAAACAATGATCACATTCGGCGGCGCAGCAACGACGGTTGCCGCACATAAACAGACACCCGCAAACAAGCTGATGAGTTTTCCTTTACTCAAACTTATTTCTCCTAAACCAGCCAAACCGGAACAGATTTCAACGCAAAGACGCAAAGAGCGCAGTGTTTCGCAAAGCTCTGCGAGCTTTTGAGTCCTCTGCGACTTTGCATTGAGAAAACTTGCGAAAAAGGAACTAAAAGGCCTCTTTGATGACGTCCAGTTTAGCGCCGAGCAGTTTGCGCGCAATCACGTCGAGCTCGGCTTCCGAACCCTGGATGTGGAAGGTGCGCTGCACATGCTGCATCGTTTCGCCGGGCTTCAGCGCGGCGGCGGGCGACGAGGTTTCGAGTTCATAGAACGGTCCGAGCGGCGCAACGCCGGGCTCCGGCGATCCGTCATTGTAGGAGTTGATCACGTCGCCGGCATACGGCGCTTCCTGAATCTCCCACATGGAGTTCACAAAACCGTGCGGCGCTTCCTGTACATTGTAGGTCACGATGTTGAGCACCTGGCCGGCGGCATCATAACTGCCGGCAATCCCCTTGGAGCGCTGCGGGCTGATGCCGATTTTTCCGCGGCGCGTACCGTCGCCCCGGAAAAAGAGTTTCTGCCGCTGCACCTTCAGGTAGTCCTCCGGAATTGCGCCGAAATAGGTGTCGTTCACCCGCGGGCCGAGCTCCTTTTCGCCGCCCTGCTTAAAGGGAATGACGACAGTGGTTTCGGGCGACGGGTTATACATGCCGAGCATCCAGATCGACAGCAGGCCGGTCTCCGGTTTCCAGGCATTGGAACCGGTGTTCGTGATGCGGTTGTCGGTTTCATAGCCCACCATGCGCAGGCCTTCGCCGAGTTCAACACCGAGCATTTCGGCGGCTTCGTCTTTACCCAGCAGTTTCACGGTGCGCTCAATGCCCACCATGAATTCGGCGCCGCTGTAGTTGACCAGTTCGGTGCTGTGTTTAAACGTGGCCGACGATTCGGTTTGCTCCGCCAGCTCAAATGCTTCGGTATCGATAACCGCCGGCGTTTTCCAGTCGGAAAACTCAAACTTGGCGCCGGGTGCAAAGTAGAGGGCATACTGTCCGCCTTCCGGCCCCAGCCAGAAGCGTTCCTCGCCGCCGAAAATATAGATGTGCTCTTCAAGCGTTCCCTTGGCTTCTTCCGGAGGCAGAATGCCCTTTTCAATAACCGGGCGGTTGATCCAGCCGAAGCTCGGCCCCGCCTGCTGATCGAAGGTGCTGGTCATCACCCGGCCCTGATAATCCGGGGCCACGGCCACCGCGGCGTCACCGTCTTTCAGAATCACAATCGGGGTGTGCGCTTCCATGAACGCCACGTCGTCGGCAAATTCACCGGTTCCGGCGGGCTGCGCTGTGGCGCATCCGGCCAGCATCCCCAGGGCGGTGCCCCATCCTGCTGCAATCATTAGTTTTTTCATTCTATTCTCCTTCCTTCAGCTCATAACGTCCGATAAACGGCAGTGCCTTTTTTGCTCGTCCGATTTCCACGCCCCATTCCGGGAGGTCACCTTTTCCATTGTCTGTAAATGCTTCCGGCCGATAGGCCCCGGCCGCCCAAGGGTGGCCCTGCATTCCGTACATCTTCGTAAAGTTCATGCCGTCTTCCGCATAGACGATCGTATGCTGGTATTCTTTGGGTGCACGCGGGCCGATCATCGCGGCCACGCCGCTGCCCTGCGGCCAGACCAGCACTTCGTGGTTGCCGGGGAACACCGGATTGTTATCCACTTTGATATACGGTCCTTCCGGTTTATCGGCAATGGCCAGGCCCATTTTGGTCTGGGACGGGCTTTTGCCCAGCTGGCGGCCCTTGTAGTAAAACCAGTATTTTCCATTGCGCACAATCAGGCAGGCATCGTCAATCAGGTGGCTGTCAAAGTCGTCCGGATTGTCGCTGTTTTTCAGCGCCGGGTTGGTGGCGAGACGCTCCCAGGGGCCGTCCGGCGAGTCCGACACCGCAATGCCGATTTTAGAATCCGGGTTAAACGGCTTTTGGTCAAACGGCCGCGAGGTTCCGGTATAAAACAGCCAGTATTTTCCTTCCGCCACGAGAATGTTGGGGGTAAAGACGCTGGCGCCTTCCCAGCTGCCCGGCTCGCCTTTGGCCAGCGCCTGCCCTTTCTCCGTCCAGACCTGGCCGTCCGGCGAAGTGGCATACCAGAGCGTCGCATCGTAGCCGGGCGAAATCGTCCCTTTGGAATACCAGACATAGTAGAGATCGCCGACCTTGATCACATCACTCGGATCGCGGCGCATCACCCCGTCTTCCACGCCGATTCCCTGCAGCCCGGAGCGGGTGACTTTTACCGTTCGCACGCCCGGATTCGGGGCAACGGCCTCGCACATACAGCCGGCGCATGCCGCCAACAACATTAAACTGATTTTCTTCATGGTTCTCCTTATCAACACCACGCCTCCAACCCCCGGAAGCGTGAACAGTATTGAACAAATAATGTATCACGACATCCCCAATATACGCGATCCCCGGAAAAGGGTATTCTTCGCCCGAATGTGCGCAGGATGGTTAATATGACTCGACGTATATATCCTTTTCCGTAGGACGCGGCGGAGCCACCCGGTTGCAGTTTTTATCAAAGTGCCGGCCCACCGGAACTTTTTTGAGGTTGCCCAGGTTCTCATAAAGGAAATCGTGCGAAACCTTGTACTCGATAATTTCCCCGCGCGGGTTCGAGACCGTCACCAGGAAGCCGCCGTATTTTGTCCCGTGCATCGGCCGGTCCGCACTCATCGCCCAGGTCATGACATCGACTTTTCCGCCCTGGAATTGATGTTCGAGCCCGTTTTCCGTGCTCGGAATAAAGGTGCTCTGGTTGCGGTCAAACAGCACATAGTTATCGCCGTCCACTTCCTCGCCGACGGCGAAATATTCGATGGTCAGCGGAAAATCGTAGGGTTTCATGCCGCGCTGCTTCACCCGTGCGCCGAACACATAGTCGAACCGCCGGATCGGCCGGGTGGTATCCACTTCCGTAATGTTCGGCATTTCCTGGCGCTGCCAGCTCTTTTTGAAAAACTCGATATTGAATTCCGGCGGTTCCAGGAGGCGGATCTCGGTGATATCTTCGGCCGACAGCTGGTTGATCGGCACCTTGGTCTTTCGGCCGTTGGCCGCTTTCATCCACAACTGATCCCCGGAGCGCATCACATATTCCGCCTCGAAGGATTTCCCGTCCACCGTGGTCCACAGCCGCATTTTATTTTCGGGGCGCTGCGGTTCGGGCTGCGGTTCCGGCTCGGGGGCCGTGTCGGCCGCCGGCCGGGTGTTATGCCCGAAGTCGCGGAATACCGGTCCGTTGGTCAACGATCCAAACCCCGGATAAAGAGCCGCACCGATCACATCCTGCATATCCGGCGAAAGCGGTTCGGTCTTGAAGATCGGCAGGATCGGCCCGCCCATGTAAGGGCTCCGCGGATATTCCTCGCCTTCCACCTCCACGCAGAGCATCGCATTGAAAATGCCGCCTCCGGAAATGCCATACAGCACCTCCATTTTTTTGGGTTCATTCGCCTTGAGTTCAATCCAGTCGCCGACGTGCGCCAAAAACAACCCCAGCGGATACTGGCGGTTATCCGCAGCCGAACTCTGCCACAGATCCCCATAGGTGGTTTCCAGCGAATCCCGCGTGTCTTTCTCCCAGTAGGACAGCAGCGCAAGCTCGCCATCCACCCGCACCGCCATCACGTGCAGTCCGTTGCCCACAAACCGGAATCTGATGTCTTCATGATGCACCAGCTGACCGGTGAAGTGAATACCCCACCCCCAGCCCTCCGTCTCTTCATTGAAGATTTCCGGCGCCAGATTGGCCCGCACCGGCGGAACCATGAACGTTGTGGCATAGATCGGCTGCGGCGACTGGTAATAGCGGGACAGCACCGACTTTCTCCAACCCTTCTTCATGAAATCATAAAAAATTTCATGGACCGTTTCGGGGGCCACCAGGTTACGCCGGCCGTAGCGGTCGCGTTTTAAATCATAGAAACGGCCTTCAAAGTCATTCCCGATGGTCAGGCCGCTGCCCAGCAGCGTGACTTCCTCCAGGTCGGGCATCATTTCGAATCCGCCGCCGAGATCGCCGACCAGCCCGTCGCCGAGACCGCTCATTTCCGGCAGCTGAATATCGGGCATCGTGGCTTTCTGGACCTTCGTGACAATGCGGGTCGTCGATTTCGGCCGTGCTGTTTTTTTGACCTTCACCTTCGGCTTCTTGAGTTTCATTTTGGGCCGGTCCACCGGCTTGGGCGGCACAAACTTTTTCTCTTCTTTCTGATGAACGGTAAATACCACCAGCATGCCCGCCAGCACAAATGCGGCGGCATGGATCGCCAGGCTCAACATCAAACCGCTTGGCGCTCCTTTGGATACATTTTTTGCCCGTTTCGATTTCATTGAACTTATGTCCTCCTATGACCCCTCATAAGTTGATGCATCGGATTCCGGATACTTCCGGTTACCCGTTCCTCTCTCTTCGCGAGCGTACGGCCGGGGCGGGCACCTCCGTTTTTTTGAAGATGCTGCGCAGGTGAACTTGACCGATTCGTCATGTTCCTCCAGCCCGGGCGGCGTATCCTGAAAGGACCGCAATCCCGCCTTCCCGCTTATGGAACATAATGCCGAATTGAGGAATTTTGTCATGTGACGCAATCACGCCACACGGTAATCCGAATAATGGCGGCCGCCCTACTCCTGCCGGATATCGAGCCGGATAAACTTCACATCCTCCTCGACTTCATAGCGGTTGGTGACGGCCTCATAGCCGTCAGCCGCCGGGCCGATGAGAATCCGGTCCTGCGCATTGGTGCTGCCCGCCGAATCGATCAGGTTGGCGGAATCGATCAACAGGTAACTCAGCCCTTCGTTCGCATAGTCCGTCCGACGGTAATGCACGAGGTCGAACCAGTTGGTGCCGCCGTCCGTTCCGGTGTTTATCCAATCCCTGGAACCGGCGTCCGCAACGGTCGGATTCATGCCCAGCGCAAATTCCGCCAGATTGTCGTAGCCGTCGCCGATACCGCCGTTCTCTTCATCGGCCATACGCAGCGCGGCGTCGCCGCTCAGGCCGTGGCCGGAGGCCCAAACGGAATAAGCGGACAAAGAGCCGAAGATACGGAGCTCGTCCACATAGACCCGGGCATTATATTTGTCGCCCGCGTCGCCCTGCCAATAGACCCGGAACTCGACATCGGAATCAGTGCTGAAGTCCGGAAAATCATAGTCATCAACGTTCCCGACATCGGTCGTGGCATCCCCCGCCGCAACGGAACCGCCGGAGATAAAGACCTCGGGTTCACCATCAATAATATAACTCAGCTGATAAAGCCGATCATTGCCCTTCGCGTAGGCATCGAGGGAAATATATTCATATTCGAGGAGATTCCCGTTGGCGGCAACTTCGTAGGAAAAATAATAACTGAAGTCACTCGTCTCGACCGACAGCGGAAGGTTGTTGGCAGCCGCAACAGACAGCTGGTCGACCGTTGTGATGGCGGTACCGTTGAGGCTTCCGCCGAGGCCCGCCGATGAGCTGACGCCATCG
Source organism: Pontiella sp. (assembly GCA_041622415.1). Lineage (GTDB taxonomy): Bacteria > Verrucomicrobiota > Kiritimatiellia > Kiritimatiellales > Pontiellaceae > Pontiella. The sequence continues at coordinate 1,297 of JBFJYX010000144.1, read as the reverse complement.
GGCACGAGGTCCGGCTGGGTTGAACCGGCCGTATGCTCATAGAGCACGAGGGGATCTTCAACATGGATCGAGACGATGGCCGCAACACTGGTGAGCGTGCCGTTGTCGACAACAAAGCTGAAGGTGTCCAGCCCGGCATAGTTCGTCGCGGGGGTGTAGACCAGGTCCGGCGCGGTTCCGGTCAGCGTGCCGTTGGCCGGCGGTGCGGTCACGGTATAGCTGATGTCGGCCCCGCGGAAGTCGCTGCCCGAAAGGGTCACGTTGACCGGCGTATTCACGGGAGCAAACACCGTTTGAGAAACAGCGACCGGATTCACCAGGTCGTTGATGCGCAGCTCATCCACATAGACGCGGGCCTGGCTGCCGCCGGAAGCGTCTCCCTGCCAATAGACCCGGAACTCCACATCGGCCGCCGTGGTGAAGTTCGGGAAATCATACACATCGGCGTTGCCGGCATCCGTCAGATCGCCCGGCTCGACGGGGCCGGCGGTAATGAAGACCTCCGGTTCCCCATCAATCCTGTAACTCAGCTGATAGCGGCGGTTGGAGTCCTTGGCATACGCATCGACCGAAAGGTTCCGGAACTCGTTGGTATGGCCGTTGGAAAATACTTCGTAGGAAAAATAGTAAGAGAAGTCATTCGTGGACACCGACAGCGGCAGGCTGTTGGCTGACGCGGCGGAGAGCTGGTGAATGGTGGTGGCGATCGTGCCGCTGAGATTTCCACCCAGTCCGGCCGATGAGGTGACGCCGCCGGACACGAGATCCGGTTCGGTTGAACCGGCCGTGTGCTTGTAGACCACCAGGGCCTCGCTCAGCTGCTCGACCGAAAAACTATCGAGCAGGAACGCATTGGATGTTCCGCCAAAGTTGATCTGCAGCGGCTGCACGCCCTGTGTGAGCGGAACATCGCGGGCAATAAAGAGCGTTTTCCAGTCGGAGGCGCCGGTGGAATCCGGGGCTCCATAAGGAATGCTCACCGCTCCGGTGACGTCTTCGCCGCCCACGCTGAACTGAAGGGTACCGCCGGAAGCCATCGCGGCGTAACAAATGCTGATATCATAGTTTCCAGTGGTTGGAACCGAGACGGTATACGTCACCCATTCGCCGGCTTCGATATCCGAAACGGCATAGCCGCCGCCCGACGCGGCGCTGAGGTCCACATCCTCAACCAAACGGTAAGAAGCCCCGTTGTTCCCGATGGACAGGTCGTGATAGGTCCGCCCTTCTCCATCGAGCGCAAAATAATCGTAGTGTTCGGCTTCAATCGTCATGGGCAGCACATTCATGGCGTAGT
>JBFJYX010000143.1:0-7572 GCA_041622415.1 Pontiella sp. | reverse complement strand
TATCGACAGGATCGTCATTTTCGCATTGGCAGTGATCGCAGCACTGATACGCCTCCTCATGTAAATGACAAGCTCGGCTGGAAACAGCCGAGCTTTTCCTTAATTTATTCATCAGATTTCACCACGTTTTTGACGACGCGGAAGCCGGTGTGGTTGAGGCTGGTGTCGGGGCTGGTTTTCATGCGGGCGGCGGGGCGGTAGCCGGAGCAGTAGGCGTCGTTGCAGAGGAAGGAGCCGCCGCGGGTGACCTTTTTGGGCAGGTGGGGTTCGAGGGGATCATAGCTGATGCGCGGCCCGGCGGGATTCTCGGCCACACCTTTGCGCTGATTCATGCGGTAGGCATCGGCGTGATACCAGTCGGCGGTCCACTCCCAGACATTGCCGGCCATGTCGTAGAGGCCGTAGTCGTTGGGCGCAAAGGCCTTTACCGGCGAGGTGGTGTAGTAGCCGTCTTTTTTATAGTTCCGGCCCGGAAACGGACCTTCCCAGATATTGATTTTCGGTGCCCCGGCATCGACCGGCTCATCGCCCCACGTATTCTGCCACTGCTCGTGACCGCCGCGGGCGGCATATTCAAACTGCGCCTCGGTGGGCAGGCTCATCCCTTTCCAGTCGGCATAGGCTTTGGCGTCGTACCACGAAACATGCACGACCGGATGGTCCGGAATCTGATCGATCGAGCTGCCCGGCCCTTTCGGCTGCTTCCAGCTGGCCCCGGCTCTCCACTGCCACCAGACCAGCGGATTATCCAGCCCCACCGGCCCGTCCGGCGGCGTGAATACCATCGAGGCGGCCACCAGCATCGATTCGTCCGGCGGCGGCGTGCCCGGCGGCATGGATTTCATGATCTCTTCGAGCTCCGGTTTTTTCTCGGCGGTGGTCACATAGCCCGTGGCGTCGACAAATTCCCTGAACTCGGCATTCGTCACCGGCGTCTGTTTAATCCAGAAACCGTCGAGCCGAACCCGGTGCAGCGGGCGCTCGTCCGGCCGGCCGAACTCGCCGTCCCAGCCCATCGTAAATTCGCCGCCCGGAATCCACACCATGCCCGCCGGCGCCTGCGGTGCTGCGCTACCGAAGCGTGACGGTAAAACCGCGCAGCAGCTCATATTCGTTTCCTGCGCCACAGCGGAAATACATGCGGCCCCGATCAGCCCTGAAATCAATCTCTTCATTTTCACCTCAATAAGCAGACGCCCGCCGGCCTGCATTTCATACGGCCTATTGAGACAAAGTTTAAACAACCGCGTTCATTTTGCGCCGTATCCCCCGCCGCGCAAACGGATCCGGGCACGAAAAAAGCCGCGCCCTGCGGCACGGCTTCGACGCTTTCCAGGGATTGGAACTAACCCTCGTGGGAGATCGCGTCAACCGGGCAGCCTTCTTCGGCTTCCAGTGCGGAGGCCTCCAGATCGCCGGACACCTCTTCGACTTTCACGGTGGAGTGGTCGTCCACTTCAAATACTTCCGGGCAGGTTTCTTCGCATGCGCCGCATGCGATACAGGTTTCAGCATCTACTTTGAATTTCATGATCATTTCCTGGTTAGGGGTTTAAAACTGCGCAAAGCATAATGATTTTGCCGATTCGGTCAAAACGGAAGGCGGGAAAAAGGTTCTTTAGACTTCGTTCGTTTACCCGCTCTCCCGCGGCGGAGAATGCAAAGACGCCCCGGATCAGTTGGTCCTGCCTTTGAACTGATACCGCAGCATGGGCCTGATCCACGGCCAGATCCGCCCCGCCGCATCCGTTTCCAGTTCGATCTGCTCCTCCTCGGAAAGGTCGGGAAAAAAGTCCAGGCCGGTCAGCGTTTCGATTTCGTCGATGCTGACGAGGCGCTTGCGGATACGCGTGTAGGGCGGACAGTCCTTTTCGACCAGAAAGGCCAGCACGCGGAGCTCATCGCCCTGCTCATCGATCATAATCTTATAGTACTGCCCCGGCACCTTGACGCCGGAATCCAGCTTTTCCACCGGATCCTGAAAAACCGGCCCGGTGATCACCCAGACCTCGGAAAAATAGCGGCCGTATCTTTTCGCCGTGAGCATCTCCAGGTTTTTCCAGAGCCCGCGGTTCACCTCCGGCGTCTGGGGAATGACATTGCTCATCAGGAAGGTTTCCAGCTGGGCGTCCGGGCCGTAGCGCGTGGCAATGCCATAGTTCGGGGCCATGTGGCCGCGGTCGTAGCCGGAATGGGTGTAGTCGTTATGATGCACCGCGGACTTCGTGCGCGTATCCACCTTGAACCCAGATGGCCGCTTGCCGGAACTCAGCTTCGGCACATCAAACAGGCGGTAGCTGACCCACAGCGGATTTTTCATGGCGTCGCTGTAGCCGACCACATAGCCGCGGTTGTGCAGCTCCTTCGTCCGGCCGATCAGCCTGAAGCCCTCCTGCTTCGGGAAGCCGCCATACACAAAATCGCCGCGCGCATTTCCAGGGACCGGAATTTTAACATCCTTGCCGAACAGCGCCAGCTGATCCCAGCTGTTCATCACCTTGTAACCGCCGAGCATCAGCGCACGGTTGAGCTGCGGCGCTTTTTCGTAGACCGGAAACCGGATCGACCACGGCAGGTGGAAATAGATCACGGATATCAGAAAATAGATCAGCGCCGTAACCAGCGCGACCTGCATGCGTCGTGATCGGAAAAAAAGATGCCGCCAAATCATGGGCTAGTTGTACAAAACCAAACCTTCCGCCGCGATTCCTTTTCTTCACGGACATCGCTGTGCTACAAACTGCGGCCTCACCCATTTTACGCAATACGAAATAAGCAATACGCAATAAAACCTATGCACGTACCCTTTACACAGAAAATCCTCGAGGACTGGGCCGGCAAGCCCACCTTTCAGAAAGGCATGACCCTTTTCGAAAAAGGCAAAGTCGACAAAGTTGAATTCGATCCCCCGTTCGTCACCGGCCAGCTCGCCATCGGCATACGCGGCATGCGCAGCAAATTCGAGGTGCTCAAAGACGGCTTTGTGGAAAACCACTGCCCCTGCCGCGACAACCGGGAAGAGGGCAAAATCTGCGCCCACCTCGTGGCCCTCGGCCTCGAAGCCGTCCGCCTCTATTCCGACCCGCACCGCGTCGATAAAATGGCCGAGGAAAAACGCCGCGCCGAGCGCCTCGCCTCGTTCGACGATTCGGAATACCACACCCGCGATCCCAACGGCACCCCCGCCGAACTGCGGATTATCCTCAAGCAGAGCTGGCGCGAAAACCTCGCCGCCCAGACCGTACCGATGCGCTGCGCCGTTGAAATCGGCGGCAAAATCATTCCGCTCAACGAGGTCCCGAAAAAACAGCCCATCGCCCTGAGCGAGGCCGACGACAACCTGCTCTTCGTGATTGAAGATATCTGCGAGGGTCCCGCCAAAGCCAAGTTCGATGCCACCCTCTCCGACTTCATCAACATCCTCGAACTCTGTAAAAACAAACCGATTTATGAAGGCGGCGTCGACGGCTGTCTGATGACCGCCGACGGCACCGTTTCCACATCACTGCAAATGACGCTCGACGAGCTCACCGGCGAACTGGTGCTGGCCATTTTCACCACAGAGAACACAGAGGGACACAGAGAAACAACCTCCGTGGACTCTGTGCCCTGTGGTAAGCAATCTGCATTTATCGTGAGCGGAGGAAGCGGATGGATTTTGCAGGATGGCGTTTTCCAACGGTTGGAAAAGGTGCTGCCGGGACCGATGCGCGCGATCTATGACGGCGAAGTCCGCATTCCGCGCGACGCCATTCCGGGCTTTCTGAAAAACGAACTTCCAACCCTTGGAAGCATGATCGACATCGAGAGCAACGTCACCGACGATATGCTCTCGCTCTCCCCGGCCACGCCGCGGTTCCGGCTGGTGATCGACGGGCAGGAGCACACCCTGTCCGCCACGCTGTATGCCGAATACGAGGGCGTCCGCCTGGTCGCCGGCAAAGAGGACGCCAAAGGCCATTTTTCCATTCCCGCGCCGGATGACCTGCTCAATTTCCAGGTCCGCAATCCCGCGGCCGAGGAAAAGGCGCTCGAAACCATCACGGAAATGGGCTTTCGCGGGCGGCGCGGCGATATGCTGATGCAGATCCGCGGCAACCGCGAGGTGCTGAACTTCCTCGGCGGTTCCCTGCCCCGGCTCAAACGCAAAGGCTGGCGCATCGACCTCGAAGGACAAATCGCCGCGTTTATGGATGACGTGGAATCCACCGTTCCGGTGGTGCACATCAATACTTCCGCCAGCAACGGATTCTTCGAAGTCGGTTATGATTTCGAGACCGACGGCGGGGTCAGCCTCGATGAAACCGAAATCCAGCGCGCCATTAATATGGGCGAAGCGTTTGTGGAAAAGAAGGGCCGCACCGTCCTGCTCGACATCAACGCCATCGAAACCGCGCGCGATGTATTTTCCGACTGCGCGGTCGGGGCCGGCGAACAGCCGGGCACCTTTAAAATGAACGACATCCACGCGGCCTATGTGCAGTCGTCGCTGCTGTCGCTCGACGGCATCGATATTGAAAGTGCGCCGGAGTGGATGAGCAAAGCCGACGCGCAGAACCGCGACGCCAAAGTGGAGCCGGTCGATCTCGGGCCGCAACTGGAAAATACCCTGCGCGATTACCAGAAAGACGGCGTCTACTGGCTCCGCTTCCTGGAACGCTCGAGTTTTGCCGGCATCCTGGCCGACGAGATGGGGCTGGGTAAAACGCTGCAGACGCTGACCTGGCTTTCGCTCGAACGCGAAAATGAAAAGGCAACGGACGCCCCGGCCCTGATCATCTGCCCCACCAGTCTGGTGGATAACTGGGCTGAGGAAGCCGAAAAGTTTGTGCCCCACCTGCGGGTGCAGAAAATGCACGGCCCCGACCGCCATGAATATTTTCCAACCCTTGGAAACCGGGACCTGATCATCACCTCCTACGCGCTGATCCGCCGCGATCTGGATGAATACCTGCAGCACACCTTTTCCGTCGTCGTGCTCGATGAGGCGCAGCATATTAAAAACCGGACCACGCAGAATGCCACCGCCGTGAAAAAGGTCGCGGCGCATCATAAGCTGGTGCTGACGGGCACGCCGATTGAAAACAGCGTGTCCGATCTCTGGTCGATTATGGATTTCCTGATGCCGGGTTATCTGGGCAGCCACAAAGCCTTTCGCGAAAACTATGAACTGCCGATCCAGAACGGCGGCCCCGAAGCCGAGCTCGCCCAGCTTCGCCTGCGCCGCAAACTGCATCCGTTCCTGCTGCGCCGCCTGAAAAAGGACGTGGCCAAGGATCTTCCGGATAAAATCCAGCGCATCGCCCACTGTACACTGAGCGGTGACCAGGCAAAGGTCTACAAGCAGCTGGCCGAAAGTGCGAAGAAGGAAATTACCGGCCTGGTGGATCAGCAGGGCTTCAATAAATCGCGTATGCAGATTCTGAAAATCCTGCTGCAGCTGCGCCAGACCTGCTGCCACCTCGATCTGCTGAAACTGCCGGGCATTTCCAGCGATTTCCCCTCGGCCAAAATGGAACTCTTTTTTGAGCTGGTCGATGAGGCGCTCGACGCCGGGCACCGGATTCTGGTCTTCAGCCAGTTTACCTCAATGCTCTCGATCATTCGCGAAGAACTGGAGGCGCGGGAGCTGAAATACTGCTACCTCGACGGAACCACCAAAGACCGCCAGACGCGCGTGAAGCAGTTCAATTCCGATAAATCGATTCCCCTCTTCCTGATCAGCCTGAAAGCCGGCGGCAGCGGGCTCAACCTCACCGGAGCGGATATGGTCATTCATTTCGACCCGTGGTGGAACCCGGCTGTCGAAGACCAGGCCACGGACCGCGCGCATCGTATCGGCCAGAAAAACACCGTCTATTCCATCAAGCTCATCACCAAGGGCACCGTCGAAGAAAAAGTCCTGCAGATGCAGCAGAAAAAGAAAAGTGTCATCGACGCCACGCTGGAAAAGGATGCCGAAATGGCGCAGTCGCTCACCTGGAACGATGTGCAGGAACTGTTGTCCGTCTAGCCTGCCCCGAAGCACCCGCAGCGCCCACCAACGTTTCCCGGGTTTTAATATGCGTACGCCTTAACCCGCATTTTATTCCATTCTGGCACGGTTAAAGCTTCTTATCTCACGCCATCAAGAATGGCAAAGTGGGGCTATAATTCGTATACAGGAGATAAAAATGAATAAGCAAATGATGCAGTATGTCGGGGCCGGACTGTGCGCCGGGCTCGTATTGGGCCTGATCGTTAAACCGGAAAAAGCGGATTCACCGGAACAGCTGGCGCAACAGGCCGCCCAAACCGCCGCCGCGGAAGCCGATCAGAAAGCGCGGCTTGAAGCTGAGAACCAACTGAAACAGACGGCCGAAGAACTGGCTGCCGCAACCGAGGAGCTGGATGCGCAGCAGGAGAGCCTGCGTCGTTATACCTGGCTGATGACCCAGTGGACGGAAAACGGATTCGGCGCCGCCGTCGCTGACGTTGAGCCGGATTCATTCAATCCGGGTAAAGGAGTGGCAGAATTTTTCGGCTGGACCGACGCACAGGTTGCTGAAGTCAGCCGCATCGCAAAGAACACGTCGGAAGCGGTCATGGACTGGGAAGCGGCCCAGGCCGTGTATGTGGATACCGAAGAAGACAAACTGACCTACGAGCTCCCGGCCGCTCCGGAACAGTTTAAAGCGGGCTATCTCGAAGCCGTGGCGAACGTATTGCCCGAGGCGGATTATGCCCTGCTGGCCACGAAACTCGCGGAACCGTTCCTCGACATTGAAAACGGCCGCCGGGTTTCGCTCTACATCGGACAGCCGCCGGCGGACAGCATGCCGGGCTCGTCGCTCCCTTCGGAAAAAGAATGGATGGTGGTTGAGGTGCAGCATATGGACCCGCAGACCGAACAGTTTGTCTCTGAAACCGTCTCCACGATTCCTTATGTGGAAGGCCGGACCATTCCGACCCATTGGAACCATATCTTCGAACTGGAAATGGACCCCAATGCCGCGGATGCCTCCACCCTCGCCCAGGCCGTTGGAATGACCTCGGATGAGCCGGGCACGGCCGAAGCGTCTATGCCGGAGTGATCTTTTCCAGAAAGGGATTGCCTTTCAGGGCACTTTTCCGGATATTCCCCGCTCTTCCCCTCCCACGCTGAGGCGTTAACGGGCGGGGCGGGAATAAAATCGGAGTGTAGCGCAGTCTGGTAGCGCGGTTGCTTTGGGAGCAATAGGTCGGGGGTTCGAATCCCTCCACTCCGACCATCTTCTTTTTTCCTAATAAAAACGCACCTTCGGGTGCTACTTTGAATATAGATTTGTAGCATTTTGTGACATTTGAAAAAGGAAAAATCAGAGTATTTCGTAAGAACTGTGCGTGTGCCTCTGGTCTGCCTTGTCGCATACAGGACAAGTATATCCTCCATGTATATTCTTGCAGGAATAGCATTCCTCATAGTCAGAAGCGTGATTATGACGTCTTTTTGCATACTCGCCATCATGATCATGCTTGAGATTCATACCTATAAATATGATTCCACACCATAATGCTACGCAGTTCAGAGACAATATTATCACAACCTTTTTA